>JBAUGH010000735.1:0-5185 GCA_049679565.1 Acidobacteriaceae bacterium | reverse complement strand
GCAGATAGGCCAGGGTCTTTCCCGTCCCGGTCCCGGCCTCGACGATCAGGTGCCGCTTTTCCTCGAAGGCGCGCTCCACCGCCTGCGCCATCTCCAGCTGCCCCCGGCGAAATTCATAGGGCAACGAAGACTGCGCCAGCACGCCGCCGGGGGCAAAGAATTCATGCAGCGACGGCAGCCCCGTCCCGGTTTTCGAAGAAGAAGACACGACCTTCAGAATAGCCGGTTGCCGGCCCGGCTCCGGTGCGCCGTCCGCGGCGGGGAAATCCTCGGTGACCGCCCACGCCGAGCATCCCGGAGAGTCCTGGCACACTGCATCCCAGCGCCCGGCGACGAGCCACCCGCTGTTGGCCGTCTTACTGCGGCTTCTGCGGCTCCGGCACCGCCTGCCCGTTGTCGTCCGTCGGGTGCTTCTGGTAGATCGAGTAGGGCTGCCCCGGACGGTTCAGCTTCACCACGATGGCTTTGGTGTCGGACGGCAGCGAGTACTCCCGCCCAAACGTCTGGAAGCCATCGGCGATCACCTGCAGGCGGATGGTGTCGCCCATCGGAATGATGTCGATCGAGACTTTCCCGTTCTCGTTCGTCTTCAGTTCCATGTTGCCGTCGTCCCTGCCGTCCTTCAGGGGATGGAACACAACCGACGCATCCTCGACCGGCTTCCCGTTGTAGGAGCGCACCACGGTCACGGTTACATTACATGTCGGCGGCGGCGGCTTATATTTCCGCCCTCGCCCCTGCTCCTGCCCATGGTTGGAGGAAACCAGGAGCATTGCAGCCACCAGCAGTCCGGGGAAAGCATACGCACGCGTCATGCTGCAATTTTAGAGCACCCACCCCGGCCGGGAAAGCCCCCCTGGGGGGCGCTGAGGAACCCGGCATGCCCCCCGCATCCCACCGCAGCGGAGTTTCGGGCTTCCGATGTGCCTCGCTGCTGCGTCTTACAATCGAACCGTTCGTCGAACTATTCGTCTGTCTTCTCAACCCCGCCTGTCGCGCATGGATTTCCGCTTGTTCCGAAGCCCGCTCCGCACCGCACTGGCGCTCGCCGCGCTGCTGCCGCTGCTCGCAGCGGCGCAACAGCCGACGCCCGCTCCCGATCCATCTGCCGTCGTACACCGCGCCGTGGCCAACTACCTCGCCGAGGAAGAGGCGCCCACCCGCCACCCGGTCCGCTTCTTTTTCCACAAGCACGACGATCGGCGCGACTTTATCCAGGACATTATGGAAACCGCGCAGGGCGATGTGGCGCTCACGGTCGCGGCGAACGGCAAGCCCCTCAGCCCGGCCGATCATCAGACCCAGATCGATCGCCTGAACAACCTGGCTGCCCACCCCGACCTGCAGGCCCATCGCCAGAAGCGTGAGCAGGAGGACACCGCCCGGGTGGACAAGATGCTGCGCCTTCTCCCCGACGCATTCCTCTGGCACGACGAAGGCTCCGTTCCCTGCACCGTCACCGTCCCTCCGGAGGTTCGGGTCCCGGGCCATGCATTCCCGCCGCCACCCATCCTGGCCCCCGCCACCTGCGACCACCTCACCTTCACGCCCAAACCCGGGTGGGCGCCGCCTGACGCCGAAGCCCGCATCTTCCAGGGCATGGCCGGCGACCTGTGGATCGAGAGCTCCGGGGACCGTCTGGTCCGACTCAGCGCTCACCTTATCGAGGACGTTGATTTCGGCTGGGGCATCGTCGGCCGCCTCAACAAAGGGGGCACCGTCTTTCTCGAGCAGACCGAGTTTCCCGGCGGCGACTGGGAGCTGAGCCGGATGAACCTCAACCTCACCGGCAAGATCCTCATGGTCAAGACCGTTACCTTCCGCATGACCGAGGAGATGGCCCACTACGCCACCCTCCCGCCGAACCTCGACTACCGCAAAGCCATCGACGAACTCAAAGCGAACTGGCCGCAATAAGCAAGGCCACGCCAGCGTAGAATCCCCGGCATGGAAGACGCACCCGTCGCGGCTGTCCCGGTACTCCTGGCCCTTCTCGGCCTCGTGCCGCTGCTGGGCATCTCATCCGGCGCGGTTCGGTTGCCCGCGGCAGCCACAGAGGTCCCCGGCCTCATCGTTGCCGTCAGTCTTTCGCCGCCAGCCAACCGCGCTCTTGTTTCCCGCAAAGAAACCCTCATCGTCGCCGCCGAGCTCACCGGCTTTCCCCAACCCGGAACCCCCAAACAGTTCATCGATGGCGAAGGGCAGCTGGATCTCGGCAACGTCACCACCGAAATCCTCCCCGGCCAGAACGGCGTCTTCAAAAGCTTCTTCCTCAAAACCGCCCCGCTGCGACACACCGACAAGCGCGGCCCGCAGCTCCTCATCAACGTCTACTCGGGACGCAAATCCTCGCCCAATAACCTGATCGACTGCGGCATTTATGAAGGCCCTTTGCGGCGGGTTGAAAATAAGACGATTCCCATCGCGTGCAAGCTCATCGGCGAGTAGGCCCAGGGGAGTCCTGGCTTCCCGATCCGGCTGCCTTTCCTGCCGGCCAGGGTCTACCGGCTGCTTGCCTGATACTTCCAGTTCCGCTGCTTCCCTTCCGCGATCCACTCCACCGCCGTGGCAACCCGCTTCGCGCGGGTCTCCTCGCGCTTCGCGTCCACAATCCACTCGACGTACTCCCGCCGGCAACCTGGGCTGAAGGCCGCAAACGCCGTTGCGGCGCCCTTGTTCTTCTTCAGCGCCGAGGCGAAATCCGCCGGGACTGCGATCTCCGGCTTCGCCTTCCGGCTGCGCGCCGCAATCGGACTCCTGTATTCGCCGCGATCCACATTCGCCGCGGTCTGCAGGATCCACGCGAGCATCTGCTTGTCCGCGGGCAAATCCTTCGCACTGGTAATCCGCCGCAGCGGCCCGTCTCCGCTGTTGCGCAGTTCCTCGGCCATGCTCTTGTCCCAGAAACCAAGATTGCAGTGGGCTTTAAAAGCGGCCACATTCGCCAGGATTGTGCCTTTGTAAGCGAAAAACGGCTGGCTCCACTTAATCGACTCTTCCACCTCGGGACAGCCCCGGTGCATCAGCTCCCGCAGATGCTCCAGAATCGGCTGCGCGAACGGCTTCGCCTTCGCGATGTAGGCGTCGACTTTCGGGCTCGTGTTTCCCATGCGGCGTTCTCCTGTTTGCCCTCAACGGCTCCGTAAACGCACTCTACCGTCTCCTTCCCACGCCGACAAGCCTCCGGTCCTCGAAAAAAAAGCGCCCGGGATTCACCCGAGCGCTTTCGTCGTTCTTTCGTTTTCAGCTACCGGTTGCCTCTTTACGCCGTCAGCTCCGCCGCGATCTTCTCCGTCACGAACGCCTCGACGGTATCCCCGACTTTGATGTCGTTAAAGTTGGAGATTCCGACGCCGCATTCCATGCCGTTCGTCACTTCGCGGGCATCGTCCTTGAACCGCTTCAGCGAGGTCAGCTTGCCCTTGTACACCTGGGTTCCATCCCGCATCAGGCGCACCTCGGCGTCGCGGCGCAGGACGCCGTCGGTTACCCGGCAGCCGGCAATCGTTCCCACCTTCGGAATGCGGAAGACATTGAGCACTTCTGCGCGTCCGAGGAAGTTCTCCCTGAAGATCGGCTCCAGCAGCCCCAGCATCGCTTTGCGGATCTCGTCCTGCAGCTCGTAAATGATGGAGTGCAGCCGAATCTCCACTTCTTCCTGCTCCGCCAGATCGGCCACTTTGCGCTCGGGCCGCACGTTGAACCCGATGACGATGGCGTTCGACGCCGACGCCAGCAGCACGTCGCTCTCGGTGATCGCGCCCACGCCGGAGTGGATCACCTTGATGCGCACCTTCTCCGTCGACATCTTCTGCAGCGAGTCGGCCAGCACTTCCTCCGACCCGGTAACGTCGGCCTTCAGGATCAGCGGCAGCTCCTTCATCCCGGCCTGCTTGATCTGATCTGCCAGCCCTTCCAGGGTCACCCGCGACGACTTGGCCAGCTGCGACTCGCGCTCGCGCATCTTGCGGTACTGGCCGATGCCGCGCGCCTTGTCGCGATCGCTCACCACCAGGAACGTGTCGCCGGCATCCGGCATCGCTTCGAGGCCGAGGATCTCCACCGGCGTCGACGGCCCGGCTTCCTCCACCGGGCGTCCGCGATCGTCAAACATCGCGCGAATCTTCCCGAAGGTATTGCCGACGACGAAGTTATCCTGGTTCTTCAGCGTCCCGTTCTGCACCAGCACCGAAGCGACGGCGCCGCGTCCGCGATCCAGCTTGGCTTCGATCACGGTGCCCACGGCGGCGCGGTTCGGCGTCGCCTTGAGGGCCTGCAGATCCGCCACCAGGCAAATCATCTCCAGCAGCAGATCCAGATTCAGCCGCTTCTTGGCCGACACATCGACGAACACGGTGTCGCCGCCCCACGCCTCGGGCACCAGGCCGCGATCGGCCAGCTGCTTCTTCACCCGATCGGGCTGCGCCTCCGGCTTGTCGATCTTGTTCACCGCCACGATGAGGCGGACGTTGGCCGCTTTGGCGTGGTCGATCGCCTCCAGCGTCTGCGGCATCACGCCGTCATCGGCAGCCACCACCACCACCACGATGTCGGTGACCTTGGCTCCGCGCGCGCGCATCCGGGTAAAGGCTTCGTGGCCCGGCGTGTCGAGGAAGACGATCTCCCGCCCGAAGGCCGGCGAGTCTGCCTTGTTGATCCGGACTTTGTAGGCGCCGATATGCTGGGTAATGCCGCCGGCTTCGCCGCCCGCCACGTCGGTTTCCCGGATCGCGTCCAGCAGCGACGTCTTGCCGTGGTCGACATGGCCCATCACCGTCACTACCGGCGGGCGGGTCACTTCCAGCTCGTCGGGATTCTCGGTGGCGAGGATGCTCTCCATGGCCTCGTTCGCCATCTGGTCTTCGAAGCTGATCACCTGCACGTCGGCCCCGAACTGCCTGGCCACGTCCTTGACCAGCTCCACGTCCAGGGTCTGGTTCACGGTGACGAACACGCCGCGCACCAGCAGGGTTGCAATCAGGTCCTTGGCGCGCACTTCCAGCTTCTCGGCAAGGTCCTTCACGCTGATCCCTTCGGTCACCGTGATGGTGCGGGTGATGGGCACCGGCCCGGTCGGAATCTGGGCGGTCGCGCGCGACGGCGGCGAGAAGCCCTTCATCGGGCCTTCTTTGCTCTTCTCGTAGTGCGGCCGCCCGCGTCCCCTCGGTCCGGGACGCGCCGGACG
>JBAUGH010000734.1:0-2131 GCA_049679565.1 Acidobacteriaceae bacterium | reverse complement strand
CCCACAGGACATCGCCCACGCGCGCGCCGGATCGCAGCAGCGCCTTTCCCCGGGGCGCCTGACCCACCGCGACGATGTCCGCAGCCATCAGGCCGGCCGACTGCGCCGTGTCGCCGCCGGCCAGGGTGACGCGATGCTGTGCCGCCAGCGCCATAAATCCATCGAGGAAGCGATCCACCCACGCCGCGGAAATCCTGGCCGGAAGCGCCAGCGACAGAAACACACCCAGCGGCTCGGCGCCCATCGCGGCCAGGTCGCTCAACCCGCGCGCGAGGCAGCGATGGCCCACAGCTTCCGGCGGATGCCAGTCGCGGCGGAAATGTACCCCTTCCAGAGAAAAATCCGTGGTGACGCAGATTTCCTGGCCGGGTCCGGGCCGGAGGATTGCGCAGTCGTCGCCGATCCCCAGCCGCAAACTCCCGCTCTTTCCCGGCCCCGCGCGGCGGCGGATCGCCTCGATGATGGCCAGTTCGCCCCGGGCCAACTCGCCGGGAATCTTCGGACTCGGACGGTTGCGCTTCATCGGCTCAAACTCGGCTCCGACGCCAGCATATCCAAATGACCGGTTATCCACTGGAAAATCACAGAACGCTGCGGATTAAATGGAGGCTGGCCTCGGACAAGGCCAACGGAGGTCCCCATGTCCAATGAAGCCCGGGTCGCCAGGAACGTCCAGAGCCGCGCCCTCAGCGACGCCTCGGAAAGCTCGAGAGCCTCTTATCTGGACGATAAGGGGACGCTCTCGGAATCCGCGCGCAAACAGCCGGCTCCTGTCGGCGAGCCCCGGCGGAAGGCGGACCACGAACTCGACGATCTCCTGTGGGGCGCCTGCGCTCGTCGCGAATCGCTCTGAGGTCCCAGCCCCCCGCACCAGGTCGTATCCTGAACAGACACCCATGTCTGCTTCCACGGATTCACTCCACGTTTCCCTGCAAGAGCGAATCGAGCATTTTTTCTCAGCCGGCGCCTCGGCGTCCGGCGATCCCGCAGCGATAGCCGCCTTTCTGGAACTGCGCGCCGCACTCGAGGCCGGCGCCGTTCGCGCGGCTGAGCCCGATTCCGCGGCGCCCACCGGCTGGCGCGTGAATCCCTGGGTCAAGCAGGGCATCCTGCTTGGCTTCCGCCTGGGGCAGCTGGAGGGCAGCGGCGGCGAACTCTCCTTTGTGGACAAGGGCACTTTTCCGCCGCGGCGCTTCCTGCCCGAGCAGGGCATCCGCATCGTGCCCGGCGGTTCTGCGGTGCGCTCGGGCGCGTATCTGGCGCGGAGCGTAGTGGCCATGCCGCCCATGTACGTCAACACCGGCGCGTATGTCGACGAGGGCGCCATGATCGACTCGCACGCGCTGGTGGGAAGCTGCGCGCAGATCGGCAAGCGCGTTCACCTGAGCGCCGCGGCCCAGGTGGGTGGCGTGCTCGAGCCGGTGAACGCCAGCCCGGTGATTCTCGAAGACGACGTGCTGGTGGGGGGCAACTGCGGGGTGTACGAAGGAACCATCGTGCGCCGCCGCGCGGTGCTGGCCGCCGGAACCATCCTGACGCGCGGGACGCCGGTCTATGACGTGGTGCGCGGCGAGGTGCTGCGCGCTGCCGGGGACATGCCGCTCATCATTCCGGAAGGCGCCGTGGTGGTGCCGGGGGCGCGGGCGGTGGCAAAAGGGAAGGCCCGGGAGTGGGGGTTGAGCGTCTACACGCCGTTGATCGTGAAGTACCGCGACGACAGGACCGAGCTGAGCCTGGCGCTCGAAGATCTGCTGCGGTGAGAATCAGGCTTCTTTCTCTTCCGTCTCCTGCAGAAATTCGAGAGGGGTGCCGTTGCGGGCGGCCCAGCGAATGCTGGAGATGAGGTCGCCGACGTTGGGTATCGTCACCCTCTGCGCCGGCAGGTAGAGGCCGCAGCAATTCTCGTCCCACAACTGGAGCACCATCAGGAACAGCAGCTTGTAGCAGGAGGGCCATTCCGACGCGGGCGTATGGGCGCCCTCCTCGTAATCGACGGCCAGCCACGCGCGATGCTGCTCCCATGCGCGGCGTCGCGCGGCATTTGGTTCGTTCGCCGGTTCGCGCCAGCGGGAGCGGCCGCTGCGCAATCCAAACAGCACGTCGGAGACCTGGATGATCCACGATTCGCGAT
>JBAUGH010000733.1:0-6708 GCA_049679565.1 Acidobacteriaceae bacterium | reverse complement strand
CAGTTGAGCAGGGTGAGCCACTGGGTGAGGTGGTAATCGCGGAGGCCGCCGGGGCTTTCCTTGACGTTAGGCTCGACGTGGAAGATGGTGTTGCCGAATTTGGCATGGCGGGCGCGCGCCATTTCGGCGAGGTTCTGGATGACGGTGTCCCACTCGCGGAGGATGACGGAGGGAAGGACCTCGGTTTCGAATCTGGCGTAAAGGCTGCGGCTGCCCGTGAGGTAGCGGCGGTCGAGCAGGGAGACGGTGAACTCGAGGTTATCGGGATGAACGCGCTCGCATTCCTTGAGCGTGCGGGTGGCGGGACTGGCGCGCAGGCCGATATCCCACATCGCCTGGGTGCAGGCGCGAATCCGATCGCGGTAAGCGGGTTCGACTTTATCGCTGGCGCAGAGGAAAAGGACATCGACGTCGGAACAGGGAAAGAGCTCGCGGCGGCCGAAACCGCCGGTGGCGACCAGCGCGATATCGTCCTGTGGGGCGATGGGGGCGACGTGATCCCACAGCTGGCGGAGCAGGGTGCCGACCATCTGGGAACGGCGCCGAATCGCCGCGGAACCGTCTCCGTTACGCTCGAAGGTCTGGCGCAGCTGCGTGGAGTCGTCCAGGTAGCGACTGCGCAGACGCGCGAGACTGTTCGGCTCAGAGGTCATGGCGACAAGCAGCGTACAGGGTGCGGCGTACAGGGTTCAGAACATACAGCGATTCCGATGCAGCCATGCCCTGGCGTCCATGAAAGGCGCCGCCGGGATGACGGGAACGAGGGCTGCAGGCCAAACTCAGAGAGCCGTGGGTCCGCGCTCATCGTTGCGGATGCGAATAGCGTCATCGATCTTCGAGACAAAGATTTTGCCGTCGCCGATTTTGCCGGTGCGCGCGGAAGAGAGGATAGCCTGGATGGCTTTGTCGGCCATCTCGTCGCGAACCACCATCTCGATTTTGATTTTGGGCAGGAGGTCGACGGTATATTCGCGGCCGCGGTAGAACTCGGTGTGGCCCTTCTGGCGGCCGTGGCCGCGGGCTTCGAGGATGGTCATGCCTTCGATGCCCGCTTCGAGCAGTGCGTCTTTGACGGCGTCCAGTTTGGATGGCTGAATGACGGCTTCGATCTTTAGCATAAATGCGGCGTCCTCGAGCTAATCAGAGTATAGGGCTGAGAATCACGAACCGAAATCGTAGCCTTCTTCGCCATGCTGTGTCACGTCGAGACCCTCGATCTCCTCTTCGCGGGTAACGCGCAGGCCAATGACCATGTCGACGAGCTTGAGGAGGACGAGCGTGCCAACGATGGAAAGGCCCCAGGCGATGGCCACGCCGGTCAGCTGATTGAGAACCTGATGGCCGTTGCCGTCGATCCAGCCGGTGGGCTTGCCCGCGCCGTAGATGGGGTTGATGGCGCTGGAGGCGAAAACGCCGGTGAGGATGGCGCCGATGGTGCCGCCGGCTCCGTGGACCCCGAAGGCATCGAGGGAATCGTCGTAGCCGAAGAAGCTCTTGACCACAGTGACCATGAGGAAGCAGAAGATTCCGGCGATGAAGCCAATGAGGAGGGCGGACATGGGCTGGACGAAGCCGGAGGCGGGGGTGATGGCGACCAGGCCCGCGACCGCGCCGGAGATGGCGCCGAGGGCGCTGGGCTTCCCGTTGCGGATCCACTCGGAGATGGCCCAGCCAATGGCTGCCGCCGCGGTGGCGAAGTGAGTGTTGACGAAGGCGCTGGTGGCCAGGCCGTTGGCGGCCACGGCGCTGCCGGCATTGAAGCCGAACCAGCCCACCCACAGCAGGCAGGCTCCGATAAAGCTGAGCACGACGGAGTGCGGCGGAGAGGGCTCTTTGGGGTAGCCGACGCGCTTGCCAAGGTAGAGGGCGCAGACCAGGGCGGAGACGCCGGAGGTGACGTGGACGACGGTGCCGCCGGCAAAGTCGAGGCAGGGAATTTTGCCGCCGAGGGCCGCGTTGAGGAATCCGCCCTTGCCCCAGACCATGTGAGCCATGGGCGAATAGACGACGATGGCCCAGAGGGTGAGAAACAGGCACATGGCGCTGAACTTCATGCGCTCGGCGAAGGCTCCGCAGATGAGGGCCGGGGTGATGATGGCAAACATGAGCTGATAGATCATGTAGGTCTGCGCCGGGATGGTGGCAGCGTAGTCCGGGTCGGGCGCGAGGCCGACGCCGTGCAGGAAGAGGTTGTGGAAGCCGCCGATGAAGGCGTTGCCGGGCCCGAAGGCGAGGCTGTAGCCGACCAGAGCCCAGAGCACGCTGATGATGCACATCATGGCGAAGCTCTGCATCATGGTGGAGAGAACGTTCTTGCGGCGCACCAGCCCGCCGTAAAAGAGCGCCAGGCCGGGCCCGGTCATCATCAGCACCAGAGCGGCGCTGGTGAGCATCCAGGCGTTATCGCCCGCCGAGATGGTCGGCGCGGGGGTGGTCTGGGCGAAAGCGGCAGGAGCGCAAAGGAGGGGCAGGAGGATCAGGAGGCGGTTCCAGCGTCGAGAAGGCATAAGACTCCGTAAGGCGTTACACGGGACGAATGTCACGACGGGGTGACGCGAGAGGCAGGGGCGAAGTTCTCTTCAGCCGCAGATGGGTTTTGCAACGGTCCTGAAAATCACTTTTACATATTTTTCGCAAATCGAAAACAGGTAAATCGAACCGCCGCCGGACCAGGCCCGGGGTCGGCCTTGCGGAAAAACGTTACCAGCAGGCGGGGAGGGCAGCGACAAGCGGGTGAAACGGGCGGCTCCGGGCGGTTATCATGGGGATATGAGCGAAGCAATGCAGGATCGGCGGTGGTTTGGGACGCTGGAGAGCAGCGCGAAGAACCGGGAAAAGGTGCTGGAGGCGAGCTACGGATACGAGCAGCCGGAGGGCGTCTTTCTGACCAGCGTCGATGCGGCGATCAACTGGGTCCGCAAGAATTCGATCTGGCCGATGACCTTTGGCCTGGCCTGCTGCGCGATCGAGATGATGTCGATGGGGGCATCGCGGTTCGATGTGGCGCGCTTTGGGGCGGAGGTCTTCCGGCCGTCGCCGCGGCAATCGGACCTGATGGTGATCGCGGGCCGGGTGTCGTGGAAGATGGCGCCGGTGATCCGGCGGCTCTACGACCAGATGCCGGAGCCCAAGTGGGTGATTTCGATGGGCGCATGCGCGACCTCCGGCGGCGTGTTCAATAACTACGCGCTGGTACAGGGCGTAAACCAGGTGATCCCGGTGGATGTGTATGTGCCCGGGTGTCCTCCGCGGCCGGAACAGCTGTTGTACGCGATTACGCTCCTGCAGGAGAAGATCCAGCACGAGCGGGGCAGCCTGAAGCGGGTCCTGAACCTGCAGTAAAGGACCGCTGCCGGGATTCGAGCCTGGCCCGGATGCGCTGTTGCAACGAATGAGGCCCCCGCGGAGAAGCGGCTGGCGGCTGCGAAAAAACGGATAGCATAGGTTAAGAAATGCCACCCCGCGCGGGAGCCGCGACCCATCCGGCATCCGCAGGATTTGGAATGATGAAACCCATCCGTTTGCGATTCTGTGTGGCGGCGCTGGCCGCAATTCTGCCCCTGGTCTGTTGTCCGTCGGGCAGCGCTGCGACGGGTTGGGCGCTGTCGGGTCCCGACGGCGGCGATGCGCGGCGATTCGCCTTCAGCGCGAACAATCCGGACCGCATCTATGTGGGGACCATTGACAGCTGGATTTACGTGTCCGGCGATGGAGGATCCTCCTGGTCGCCCCTGGCAAAGCTGGGCAATCAGGACGACCTGGTCGTGGACAGCCTGGTGGTGGATCGCAGGGATCCGCAGACGCTGTACGCCGGGGTGTGGGAGATGGACCGCCCCGGGGGAGGCATCTATATCAGCCACGACGCCGGGCGGACGTGGAGCGAGAACGCGGACATGCGCGGGCAGTCGGTGCGGGCGCTGACCCAGGCGCGATCGAATCCGCGGGAACTGGTGGCGGGAACGCTGCAGGGCGTGTATCGCACCCAGGATGGGGGCGCGCACTGGCAGCAGATCAGCCCGCCGGGGAACCGGGAGATTCATGAAGTGGAGTCGGTGTCCATCGATCCCTACGACGACCAGACGATCTATGCGGGGACGTGGCATCTTCCCTGGAAAACGGCGGATGGGGGAGAACACTGGCAGGAGATCAGCAAGGGCGTGATCGACGACTCCGACGTGTTCGCGATCATTGTGGATCCGTCACGGCCCAGCGTGATCTACGCCAGCGCCTGCTCGGGGATCTACCGCAGCCTGGATTTCGGCGGCAACTTTCGCAAGGTGCAGGGGATTCCTTCGACGGCGAGACGGACGCGCTCCATCCGCATGGACCCCTCGGACCGCAATACCGTGTATGCCGGGACGACCGAAGGGCTCTACAAGACCACGGACGAAGGCGAGAACTGGGCGCGCACGACCGGTCCGGATGTAATCGTCAACGATGTCTACATCGACCCGCGGAATCCGAAGCACGTCCTGCTGGCTACCGATCGCAGCGGCGTGCTGGCGAGCGAGGACGGGGGAACGGCGTTTCAGGGATCGAACACCGGCTTCTCGCAGCGCCAGGTTGCGTCGCTGCTGAGCGACGAGAAGACTCCGGGGACACTGTATGCCGGCGTGATCAACGACAAGACCTGGGGCGGCGTTTTCATCAGCACGGATCTGGGCCGGACGTGGAAGCAGCAGAGTGACGGCCTGAGCGGTCGCGACGTTTTCGTTCTCGCCCAGGCGCAGGACGGGACGCTGATGGCCGGCACCAGCGACGGGGTTTTCCGGTGGGACGGGCAAACGTGGATCCGGGCCGGGGTCAAAGAGGAGCCTGCGGGCCGAGCGGAGCCGAGGCGCGATCGCCGGAAGAGGGCGCGGGCCGTGGTCCCGAGCGAGAACCCGGGAGCCGATTCCCAGGAAATTCGTGGACGCGTGATGGGTCTGACCGCGGTGGACAACACCTGGTATGCGGCAAGTGCGCAGGGCGTGTTTCGCAGCGACGATGGCGGGGCATCGTGGAAGGAAGTGCTCGATTCGCATGACCCGGCAGCCTTCTCGACATCGGGCGATTACGTCGCCCTGGCGACGGCAGGGAAAGTCATTTTCGCCGCGAGGCGCCAGGGAATCCTGGTATCCGGGGATGGCGGCGCGACGTGGCGGGCGACCCGCGGACCGGCAGGACTGGCCGAGATCGGCTGCGTGGCGGTAGCTGCGGACGGGTCGTTGTGGGCGGGGGGACGCGAAGGCGTTTTTTACTCCGAGGATGAGGGACAGACGTGGAAGGCGTTGCAGCGGCTGCCGGTGGTGGCGATTAACGGCCTCGCCTGGGACCCGGCTCTGAAGCGGGTGATTGTGACCTCGGGAGAAGGCACCCTGATGTACGGCATCGACCCCCGCGATCGCAGCTGGAAGTGGTGGAACACGGGATGGACGGTGCGTTCGGCGGCTTCGCTCGAGGGACGGCTGGTGGCGGCGACGCTGTACAGCGGAGTGGTGGTGCAGCCGCAGCCCGAGATGGCGGTCACCGGCGAGGCTGTGCAGGAAGCGCAAAAGTAATCCGTGGAGATTTCCGTGCGGCGAGTCCAGGCGCGGGATTTTCCGATCCTCTACGCGCTGGACCAGGCGTGCTTCGAGCCGGGGATTTCCTGGTCGAAGGCGGAGCTGCGGTACTTCCTGAAATATCCCGGCAACATCGGGCTGGTGGCGGAGGACGGGAACGGCCGGATCGCCGGATTCGCCATTGCCGGAAAGCAGCTGCGCCAGGGGGCGGTGCTGGGGCGGCTGATCACCATCGACGTTGATCCTGGGTTACGGCGCGCCGGCATCGGGCACAGGCTTCTGACGGAGCTGGAGGGAAGGCTGGGCGCGATCGGCGCCTCCGCGGTGCTGCTGGAAGTGGCGGTGAACAACACCGTCGCCCAGGAGTTTTATCTGCGCCATGGATTTAAGGGAACAGGGCGGATTCGCGGCTATTACCTCGGCCGCATCGACGCGCTGGTGATGGAGAAGCCGCTCCACGGCGGCGGCTGAACAGGAGGTTCCAACAGCGGTCCGGCGACTACAATCGAAGTCGATGCAGCGAATCAGGCTGATTGCGATCTGCGGGGCTATGGGCCTGGTGTGCGGAGCCCAAGCGGCTCCGGCGCAGGCGGTGAAGGATCTGCCGAAGCCGACGGATTACGTGAGCGACTACGCGCATGTGATGTCGGACGCGACCCGCCTGGAACTGGATCGGGTGTGCGGCGAGGTCGATCACGAGGCTCACGCGCAGATTGCGGTTGTGACGGTCAACAGCCTGGAAGGCGAGCCGATCGAGCAGTACGCCGTCGATCTGGAAAATGCCTGGAAGGTAGGTCCGAAGGGCAGCGATCGCGGCGTGATTATTCTGATCGCGGTTCAGGACCGGCGGCGCTTCATCGAGACGGGATACGGGCTGGAAGGCATTTTGCCGGACGGCAAGGTCGGGGACATCGGCCGGCAAATGGTGCCGATGCTGCGCAACAACGACTTCGATGGCGCTCTGACGCTGGCGGTCGATGAGATTTCGCAGATCATCGCGCACGATGCGGGCGTGAAACTGCGGCCGCTGACGCGGTGGGGCGCGGCGCAACAGCAGCCCCAGGCCAGCGCCGGGCAGATCATCGGCGGCATCGTCTTTCTTATTCTGGTCGTGATTTTCCTGTTGTGGGCGGGCGGCTCAGGGATGCTGGGCTTACTGCTGGGG
>JBAUGH010000732.1:0-10498 GCA_049679565.1 Acidobacteriaceae bacterium | reverse complement strand
CTCATAGTCTAACTCCCTTTGGTTCCTGTGAAGCTGCACCCGCGAGCCGCAATCCGCCTCATCCTTTGCCACAAGTCCGGATCCACTGGGAGGGCGGTCATTTTCCCTGTTCCGGCATTAAAGAATCCGCCGTGATGGCAAAGCCTGCCGTAGCGGAAGAGTCGCGCCAGCATGGCCAGCGCGCTCGCCGCGAGCGTTTGATTGATGAACGGCTCCTGCCGTTCGAGTGCCTCGACCGCAGAGCAACTCGGCAAGGGGTCCTCCCCCGCGGATGGATCGGCAATCTCCGGGTAGAGCTCACTGACTGTTCGTAGCCGTTCTGCCTTCCGCCGATTCCTGCCGTTGAGCGGCTGGCCCAGAACAAACTGTCCGCTCGACGCGTTGTTGCCAAGATCGAGCCAGTACATGACGTTGCTCGATTTTTTGCAAACGCTTCGGTCGATTACACCGCGCGCGGCCCGCGTGTCCACACAGCCGATCAGGAGATCCGGATTTCGGTCATGATTCGACCGAAGCGTGGATTCATCGAAGCAGGCCGGGTGGGCGCACCACTTCGTTCCCCAGAACAGGTTGATGCGGTTGATGAGGATCGTCGCCTTGTTCTGGCCCACATCGGACCAGGAGAACGGCTGCCGAACGCAGTTGGTTTCGGAGACCGTGTCACCATCCATGAGCGTGACTTCGAGGCCGTAAACGTGACCCCAGGCCCTCATTGCCTGGTGGAGATAGGGCAAGCCCATCACAATGGCGCCACCGGTGCCGCCGGCTCCTACCACCAAAATCCGCAATGGCCGGCGGCCGACCAGACCGGACGGGAGAAGATGCTCGACGCGCATCGGCCGCTACCTCCCCTGAATGAATTCAGCGAGCGTCTGGGGCAAACGAATCAGCGCACCGGTCGGAAACGGGCACCGCATGCCAGCCAGCTCGGCCCACAGAGCATCGTGGCCGCCTTCGTGGCGGGTCAGTCTGCCAACATTGGCGTGCGTGAACGCACTTTCGTAGAACCCCTGCTCCCAGGCTTCAATCGAAACAACAGAAGCACTCTCGGGACAGCGCATCGATCCCTGGCACACACGGCCGTCATCCGAGAGGTTCCAGAAGGGAGCGACGGCGAGCTCCGTCTTAGGGATTGGCCGCTTGTTGTCACAGAGCGCCCGGACCTTTAGGTCCCCTTGCGTCACCTTCCACACCAGCGGTGGCTGCGGGAAGACCCTGCCATTGAGTTGCCGCGCCTTGCCTTCGGCGTTCTCGAAGAACATGCGTCGCACTCGTCGCGGCGTCCACCAGGCGAGCATGCGGTCCGACTTCGCGAGAACATTCTCCGGAAGGAACTCGGCCACGGCA
Organism: Acidobacteriaceae bacterium; assembly: GCA_049679565.1. Taxonomy (GTDB): domain Bacteria; phylum Acidobacteriota; class Terriglobia; order Terriglobales; family Acidobacteriaceae; genus Palsa-343. Next base: position 9,151 of record JBAUGH010000732.1, on the reverse strand, counting down.
CCGCCGGACAGCGACTCGGCTAGTTCCTCGATGAACGCAGTCGTCAATGGCTGTGCCGGCCCGAGCAATGGAGGACCTTGTTGCTGCGCCGTTACCGTATGCCAGGTGATAAAGCTGCGCCGGTTCTCGCGGTAGATGAGCAGCGCATCACGCAGCTCGAAGCGATGCATCTCTCCGATTGAAATCTCGACCTTCATCGCTTTTCTCCAGCGCATGAATCTCTTCGATCAGCTCACAAACTTCGCGGTTCACTAGCACAAACCGCTCAGCGGCGCGCATTGCCGCAGATCGCTGCTTCGCATCGTCGAGTGTGAACACCACACAGAAGGCTGGTTCCACCGAGCCTTCCAGCATGTGCTGACTCTCTTCGTCGAAACAGGCCGCGATGGCATCATGCTCCTCGAAGACGATCAGGAGCGCCGGCAGCGGCGGCCCGTCGTAGTACCCGTCATAATCCGAGGGTTCAAACGATCTCGCATTGACGCTGGCGAACTTCGCAATCGCCTCGACGTGCCGAATCCAGTTCCGGTATCGTCCATTGCGGTGACGCCAAAGCAGTCGCCGGTAATCGATACGCCAGTGCTCCGATTCGTGTTTCAGACTCCCGCGGATGCACTCGGGCAAAGCCTTTTGGACTTCGGGAAACTCATACTGGTCCCGATTGGCCGGGTCGTCTTCCTGCGCATATTCGATCAGGTTCTCCTCATAGGCCTGCGCGTCGCTGTGGTCGTAGATCCGCATCACGCGGTAGAGCGACCGGATGAGCGTCCAGTAAAAGGCCGCACCGAGACCTTCTTCTTCCGACTCGAGAGCGCGCAACGCCGGTCCTATCTTTAGAAAACCGCAACCGCTGCAATGGATGGTGATCGCCAGCTGTCCCGTGCTCAACCCGGCGCTGTCCGCGCCCACCACATCTGTGACTTCGAGGTGATATTCGACGTTGCGTTCGAGCAGTTCAATGGTCTCTTTGCCGATTCGATTCACAATGGAGCACTTGGCGAAGGTATCCGCCCATGAGCGTTCCGGTGAGGGCCAGGAGACGGCGGCCGGCCCGCGCGAGTACACCGAGAGCATTCCCTTGCGCTGTGTCACCAGCCAACTGGTGCAGCTCGTCAGCGATGGCCAGATCGAACCAGCCTTTCATGTAGCGTCCAATGAACTCAACCGGCGCCATCCGTTGGATCTTTGACCGGTCCGCCTGCCACAACGGCGAAAACAAAGTTGATCCCGCCTTCGGACGCTCGATCTGTTCGCTGATCTTCACCTGATCGAAGTCCAGACGCGTGCGCCGACCGCCCTCCGGGTTCTCGATCGAGCAGCCCGTATCTGGATTGATCACACCCCCGAGTTCCGGCCCGCACTTCGCGGTGAGGAAGGCATGCCGCCAGAAATACGATAACTTTCCTTTGTCCTTGGGAATGATGAACACCGAACACTGCTGGCAGCGCTGTGTCCAGCCGCCCCGTCCCAGGCGACGCAGGTCGGTAAGTGAGAGCTGCATCCCTTCGTAAACGATCCTGCCCTTACGAAGGCGAACCTCGCAGACCCCGTGCGCCAGTTTGGGATCGCCGCCATTCCGCATGTCTTCGACCAGAAACGTCGCGCGAAAGGAATCGTCTTGATCGCCTCACGCGCCCACTTCTTCGCGATATGCGAAGGGCACATCACGAGAATCGTCCGTGCTTTAAGGACGTGCGCCACACCGAGCGCCATGAACGTCTTGCCCGCGCCGCATTCCGCGACGATCCGAGCTGCGCGCGCAGACCTTAGATGCTTGGCCAGGCCTCCAATCGCAATGGTCTGGGCCGGGAGCGGCGACCGCAGGAGGGTCGAGAGATCGCCGGGAATCTCATCCGTTGTGCTCTGCAGCGGCGGGTACATTTCGAGGATGCGCGCGCCGAGTTCACCCGCGTTTGCGCGCAGATAGCCATAGATGTCCGGGACCTCCACAGTGACCTCCTGGAATGCATTTGTTTGGGGAGTGCTGAGGAATGGGACCGCATGCTGTTGGAGGTCCGAGCCCTTATGCCGTCATCATCGAGTCACGAGGATTGAAATCAGGCTGGAGTATGGGGACGTCTTTGTATCTTGACTATCGAGCATATCGATGATAAAGGTATTTCTGACGAAGGAGCTGTCCATGTCTCCCTTTTCCCTGCAGGGCACGCTAGTCGCCGTGACGGTTCTCTCGTCCGCGATTCTTGGTGGCGGAGTCTATGAGTGCGTCGTCGTTGACCCCTCCTGGCCTAAACAGCCTGAATTGATTCAGCCGTTTCGCGGAGGCATATCGAGGGGACGGTTCTGGTTACCTGTCCACGCATTGTTCGAGATTCTCCTCGTTGTTTGCCTGATTCGGGCGTGGATATGGCCAAGTGTCCGATTCTGGCTCCTTTTGGCTCTCGCGTGTCATGCGACAGCGCGTCTTTGGTCTGCATTGGATTTCATACCCAAAGCTCTCGCCTTCGAAAAGGCTGCGACAGTCAATGAGTCGTCGGCGAGAAGATGGACTCGGCGAAGCCGTTTTCGCCTTCCGATGGCGTTGCTGACTGTGGCGCTGCTGCTGGCCGCCCTCGGAGCCACTCTCCCGAGGTAAAAGATGAAAAGGAAAGCTAAGCCATCGATGGAACTCGTGGAACGGATCGCCGATGCTCTGCGCAGTGTCGGTGAACAGATTGCGCTGATGCGCGAATTGATAGCCCGCCATTTCGATCTGCAGCGGACCGACCGCACAGGCCTTGATTTTCTCTACTCGCGAGGCGGCACATGCAGCCCCGGGGAGCTATCGAAGGCCACAGGCTTGACCTCCGGGTCCACAACTGCCTTAATCGATCGCCTTGAAAAGGCAGGGTACGCCGTGCGCGAACCGGACCGGCGGGATCGCAGGAAGCAGATCGTTCGCATTCCGGAACGGGTGCTTAGAGATTGCGAGGCGGTGTATGAGCCGATTCGCAAAGAAATGTTCAGGCTCTGGTCGAGCTACTCCGTCGAAGACCTGCAGCTTGTAGAAGACTTTCTCACCCGAAGCACACAACTCCACGCGGCGTGTGTGGAGGGTCTCGCAGCAAATCATCGTACTGCTCAACACAGTCGCCGACCAATCGGAAAGACACGGAATCGCTCCTGAACGGGATACGCCGGAAACTCATGGGACGTGCAGCCGCAAAAACCGGAATCATGCCCACCGCTCTTGTGGCGATCGAGCAATCGTTCCCAAAGTCGCAACGGGTCATCGATGACGCGCTGGCGGTACGTATGTTGCCCCCGGGAGCTCGGCTATTCGTCCGCCTGCTCAGATTGCGCGGCGCAAGAAACTGGCTCATAAGTCTGGCTGAAAAGAGCGATCCTGGAATGTGGGGCGGGCTGCTGTGCAGAAAGCGCTACATCGACGATAAGGTTATGGCATCCAGCAACGAGATTGACGCAGTCGTCGCACTCGGCGCAGGATTCGACACCCGGTCATTTCGTCTTCCTTCTCTCTCAGGTGTGCCAATTTGGGAGATCGACCAACGGGAGAACATCGAGGTTAAAGAGAAGCGGCTGCGCAGGGCGCTGGGGCGCATTCCGACCAATCTTAAGCTTCTGGCAGTGGATTTCGACCATGACGATCTCGACGCACAATTGGCTTTGCAGGAATACTCGCTGAGCATGCGTACGTTTTTCGTCTGGGAAGCCGTAACCCAATACCTCACAGAGAAAGGCGTGAGAGCTACATTTGAGTGGCTTGCCAAAGCCACACCGGGCAGTCGTCTCGCTTTCACCTATGTCCGCAAGAGCTTCCTGACTGGTGAAAGGCTCTATGGCTGGGAAAGCGGCTACAAGCGGTTCGTGAAGACCGGGACCTGGCTCTTCGGGATGGAGCCAGAGGAATGCTCAGCATTTCTTGAGAACTACGGCTGGCGGCTTCTTGAAGATTGTTCGTATGAAGAGTTGGCGCGCAAATATATTGTGCCAACTGGCCGCGCCCTGGCTGCAACTCAGGTGGAACGGATGGTCTATGCAGAGAAGATATGATGCCTGCAATCCGTCGAACGTCCTATCTTGACTCCCACCATCCGCACCCGAAATATCGCTGTCCGATCAAGCTGCCCTCTGTGTCGTTTCAAAGTGTGGCCGCAATGCCTCCCAAAGTATTGGGGTGCTCCATCGGATGGCGCCATTCGACGCTGGAAACGAGAGCGCTCCGCAGTCAACAGCGTTCCCCATCCACGCCAGTAGTTCCTCACCAGTTGCAAGGACTGCGGCCGCGGAGCAGCCGATGCTGTCTATGGTCTTGATGCGTTCTTCCTTTCGAAGCACTCGAATCATGTGACCGGCCCATTCCGGCAACCCCGGCAGGCCAAACCGATGAACGAGCGCCGTCCACACCTCATTCGGCTCCGGCCGGAGGACAAAGGTCCGCGACAGCGACTTTAGCCCGCGCAGCTCCTCAGAGAGTGCGATCATGTGTCGAACGGCCTGTTTTCTGCCAGGGATGTTGATGCTGCCGCGGCCACACAGCGCCCCCTCGCCTAGAGAGATCTCCTGCATCTCTCCACCGGGGAATGTGAGCCGAAACCGCGCCTGCTCGTAGACCGCGGCTGTAATCGCCCCCACATCCGAGTCGTTCCCGAAGACACTGAGCAGGTGTGCGTCTTCGTCTTCGCCGATGTAATGGCTCACCCGTACTCGGATTCGGGTTGCGATCTTTTCGGTGTAGCGTTCGTACTCAAGCAGTCCCATCCTCAGGTGGGCATTCTCCATCGCCTTCCCCCTCCTTCGAGGCACTCTCGGTCAGCTTCACGGCCTTTCCAGTCACATAGAGCAAGCGGAGTTCGTTAGACCATCTCTCTCGCCGGCGGATGATCTTCGTATCGCCCTCCTCCTCATGGAACTCCATGACGTTTTTGACGGACCGCCATCGCGCGAGGTGCCGCTGCTCTCCTTCGCCAAACACGCCATTGAGCAGCCCTGCGGTACAGAGCAGGCCGACATGGCCGCCGTGCAGCGGCGTGATCGGCCGGCCAATGGCGCTGTCTTCGTGTGGGAGGAGAACTTGCACGGCCTGCTTCCATGCAGCGGAGTGGGGCAACAGGTCTTCAATTACGTCATACGGCAGGCCGCCGTACGTTAACACTGCTTCGCCAGAGACGGGCACGATATACGGCTCGACTGCCCCGGGAGCCAGTTCAGGCAGCCTCTCGTAACCGCGATGCTGAGCGACCACCCGCATCCGCTGCAAGCTCTCTTCATGCGCTGAACCCCGGACATTGCGCCGCACACCGAAGACGACAATCTGCCGGAAACGAACAGACTCTGTTTCCGTCATGCGAAAGACGCTAACCCCGGTGAAGTTCGCGCTCAGAATCCCGGCACAGTCGCTAAGTTGCTCAAAGGGAATAACGAAGACCAGTACGCCGTGTTGCACCAGCCAGTGATGCGTGTGTTCGAGGAACAGTCGCTCCAGGCGCCGATTTCCGGTCAGGTTGATCTCAGAATCATACGGCGGATTCAGATAGAGCATGGAGAAGCTCTCGACCTTCGCGTGAGCGTCGAACACATTGCCCTGGATCATCCGAATGCCGCTCTTCGCGGCCTCTTCCGCACGCCCGGTATCGAGTTCGACCCCAAACCGAAGCACGGGCGCACCAGCCGTGATCAGGTTGAGTGCAGTTCCCTTTCCCGTGCAGGGGTCGATGACAGAACAGGATCCTGAAAAAGCGAGCTGGGACCGGATATTCTGAGCCTCTATCGGAGGCAGTGGATAGTAGCCCATCTTCAGGCGGGCTGCGCTGCGAGCCATGATCGCCTCCTGCATATCTCCATTCGGTGGTGGTGGTGTGATTTAGAGACCGCCGGCCAAGATCTTGGGCCGGAGTGGGCTCGCGGCACGGGCTTAGTCCTCCTCACCACCGCTTATGCGGGGCACCTTGTCACGCTGCTGAATCAGAGACCTGTAAAGATCTGCGAGTTCATCAACAGCTTCCGCTCCGCCAACGGGCTCGTCTTGCCCTGCGCCCAGCCACGGAAAGCGCTCTTCGAGCAGGGCAAGAACCCTTTCAACAAATGTTTGAGAACGCTCTTCTTCGGCTCCCATACGAATCTCCTCAAGTGTCAAAAATGAGAAAGGGGCCTGCCCTAGGGCGGACCCCTTCTCGATTGGCGCGTGCGTGGACGACCGCTATGCGCTCACGGCTCTCACCAGTGCCAGACGGACCTGTTGCTCGCCCTGTGCCGGGGGATCGGGGCTGCCGTCAAGGATCGGTTCGAGAGGCACAACTCGATCGCTGCCGCACAGACGACATTCACTCGGCCGCGAATTGGAAACCGTCCGGCATCTCCAGCAGTAGACCGCATGCTTCAGCGGTATTGCGCAGATGCCTCTGCCAGCGGGAAGGTCGAACAACTTCGCCATTGGGATTTTGCACCTCCTTCTTTGCGGCCGCGGCTCGTGAAAGCCGGCCGCCACTCTGGAAGAAACGTTCTGCTTTCGTCAGCCGACGGATTCTGAACTGATCGACGCCGGCAGCTCAGATGATCAGTTCTTTGTGGCCTTCACAGAAGACTTCCGTGTCGATCAACCATGCCGCCGGGCGGCGGCACATGGAGCACTCGATGCCTCTCATGGGGTTGGCCTCATGCGAAAAGAGGGAGCGAAACATCGCTCCGTTCGTCTCGATATGTTTTGCGATTGCTGTTACAGCAGGCGGGGATCGATGCGGTAGGCTGCTGGCTTCGCGATCACGATTCGCGGGAATTCCGGGTGAGCCGGGTTGAGCAGGTAGTTGCGTTCTTCCGGAACGACGGCGCTGGGCACGGAAAGCACAGGATGGGTCCCACTCCCAACCCAGGCGTCCCCGACCGACTGACTCGCGGCCGTCGGCGGCTCCGCATCCCAGCCCGGCGGCAGATCGGTCAGGACTTGCACCAGAGCCTCATCGCACTCGACTCGATAGAGAAGGTAGTGGTTAAGCGGAGCAGAATTGATCAGGTGCGCCAAAACCTCAAGGACGGCGAGCGATCGGGAGCCGGCCGTATAGACCATGCGAACTCTCGGACTGTTCCACCGCCCTCCAAAGAGCCGGGCACCTTCTCCGGAGAATGCGTCTGCTGCTTTTCTGGCCCGGGTGATTCTCCAGGCCTCCATCAGGAGAAAACCCCGTCTTCGAGCCGGCCAATGAGGTTCCGAACCTCTCTTGCTCCCAGCTCGGTCCGCGCGTAATCGATGGGGCGGGCATTGCTCAGGCCCCGGACAGGCGAGGTCAGCCACTGCCGCACTCCGTCGTGGTCGCCGTCAAACAGACTCAGCGCGGCTTCGAAGATCTCCGCCAGGCGCAGAAGGCGCTCGGACTCAGCAGGGCCAAGCGTGCCCGAAAGCCGGCGGCGGGCGAAGGTTCGGGCGGGAACGCCGAGGAAATCCGCCAAATCCTGCTGAGAGAATCCCGTGACCCTGGCAAAAGCGGGAACAGTCGACCAGGGAAGGCCCTTTCCGATCAGCCGGATCAGGGAGGGCAGGTTCATCTCTTTCAGGCCCAGGATCCGCCCCGGCGAGGACCTTCTTTCCTGCTGCGGCGGGAGAACAAACTGTGCGGCTTTGGATGAGGCAAGGGGCATAGCCATATTCTACTCCCGATGTCTGCCAACATGGCAAGTATACTCGGTCATACTGGCAACAGAGTATTTGCTCTTCCGAATCAGTCCTAAGCCCGCGAGAGCTGCTGTGCCGCTGGTATCTTCGCCTGCGCCTCATTCATCTTTTCGACGAGCTTTGCCAGGACGCCGAAGTTCTGGATTTCGTCCAGTCGCCGGATACCCAGACCGTCAAGAATCCCGTAGAACTCGGTATCCGCGATCTCCGCCGCGACGCGGCGCACCTGCGCCATGCCACGGACCCCGCTCTCCATCCACTTCAGCACCTCCTGCTGGACGTGTTGGTTGGGAATGTCCCGCGCGGACCGCACCCGCGCGACGGAGCCCAGAATGTTGCCATAGAGCAACTGCCCGAGATCCCGGCGGCACACCTCGATTTTGCCAGTGACGCTGGCGTCAAGTGGGCCTTTTTGTGCATGGTTGATCCCGTTGCCGTTCTCTTTCCTTGCCGATCCGTTCTGGGCAGTTGCCCTTCGCTCGCACTCAGGCAGCGCCCACGATGGCAGTGCGGGAAGCTCGCGCGGGTGCTTGTATTCATCAATATCCACCCACATCTCAGCGAAGTTGTAGAAGTAGCGGCCGAGGCCAAAACAGCTACAGGCCCGCTTAAATGCCTGTGCTTCCGCTGACGTCATTGCATTTTCGTCGTCCGCCCACTCTTCGCCGCTCCCGCTGTGCGTTCCGACGCCCGGGATCGTGACGACGCAGGTCACCAGCACCTTTCCTGTCTGGATCGACTTGTCCCTCTTCATCCGCGTGATGGGGGAAAGGGTGTGAACGGAATATTCCCGCGTCCAACCGCTCGCTGTGAAGATATGGTTTAAGCGATCCGTGTAGGCCCGCGGATCGGCATAGGGCGTCACGCGGCCCTTACGGCCGTCTCTCGAAGTGGCCGCAACCAGCCACTTCACATCTTTGGAAGGGAAGGGCTCCTCCAGACGCGTAATGGCTTCGGCGGCCGTCTGCGCATTCTCCATAATTCATCTCCTTGGATATTCAGAGTCGCTCTATGTTTCAACATTGGTACGGATGCCTGCTCCAGACATCTTGTTACCGCGTTGCATCTCAGAATGAATGGCTTAGTCGTATGCTCGCGAAGTTCGCGGACCATCCACCACGCCGGATCGGCAGTAGAGAATTCAGAGTAGACGTTCTACATCCACATAGAGTAGAGTGTCTACATCAATGAGTGCGACGACCCAGTACAGGAACCGGATCGAACTGCTGCAAGGCACACTCGACATGTTGATCCTCAAGACATTGCAATGGGGACCGCAACACGGCTATGGCATTGTCCAGGCGCTCCGTTTGCAATCGGGTGAAGTGCTTCAGGTGGAGACAGGCTCTCTTTATCCCGCTCTGCATAGGCTGGAGAGACAGGGTTGGGTGCGCTCGGAATGGAAGCACTCCGCGAGCAAACAAAGAGCTCGCTATTACCGAATCACAGCACGCGGGAAGAGACAACTGGCCTCCGATCTCAGTCGGTGGGAACAGATCGTGAAGGCAATCGGTTCTGTGATGCACG
>JBAUGH010000731.1:0-10022 GCA_049679565.1 Acidobacteriaceae bacterium | reverse complement strand
TGTGCAGCCGCTGGCCACGGCTCCGGTGGAGCCGAAGGCCGAGGACGAGAAGCCGAAGCGGCGCGGCAGGAAGCCGGCGGCGAAGAAGGAAGAGCCGGCGGCCGGAGGCTTGTCCGACGCGCTGCGCGAGCGGCTGGGGGATTTGCGCAAGCGCGGGTTCAACCGCCTCTATCAGAACGGGACCATTTACGAATTCTCGACGCCCGAGTCGCTGCTGGAGATTAACTTCGCGCTGCCGGTGTTCGTCCTCGTGGACCGCATTGCCGTGTCACCCGATGCGCGGGCCCGCATTGTGGACGCGGCGGAGATTGGGTATCGCGAGTCCAGCGAGATTCTTTATGAAATCGTCCCGCGCGAAGAGGAGCCAGGCAAGCCTCGCGACCGGCTGCGCTTTTCCGGGGCGTTCGAGTGCCATAACTGCCACCGGCAATATCGCGAGCCGGAGCCGAGCCTGTTCTCCTTCAACAATCCTTATGGCGCGTGCCCGCGATGCCAGGGATTCGGCAACACCATCGACTTCGATCTGGACCTGATCATTCCGGACAAATCCAAAACCCTCGACGAGGGCGCGATCGATCCCTGGAACCGGCCCAAGTACCGGTCGTATCTGACCGACCTGCGCAAGGCGGCAAAAGCGAACGGCATCCCCCTCAATGTCGCGTGGTGGGATCTGGCCCCCGAGCAGCAGGCGTTCGTGCTCGATGGCAACGGCTCGTTTCCCGGCGTGCATGGATTCTTTGCGCTGCTCGAGCGGAAGAAGTACAAGCTGCACGTGCGGGTGATGCTCAGCAAGTACCGCGGCTACGCGCTCTGTCCGGAGTGCAAAGGGCAGCGGCTGCGGGCCGAGGCGCGCGCGGTGCGCATCGGCGAAGCCGGAAACGACGCGGGCGAAGGGAAGAACATCTGCGACGCGGCCGCGCTCACGATTGCCCAGGCCGGACAGTTCTTCTCGAAGCTGCAACTCACGCCCATGCAGGAAGAAATCGCCGGGAGCATCCTCGATGAGATTCGCGCGCGGCTGGGATTCCTGAACGCGGTGGGCCTCGAATACCTCACGCTCGACCGGCTGGCGTCCACGCTGTCCGGCGGGGAATCGCAGCGCATCCAACTGGCCACGTCGCTGGGGTCGCGGTTGGTGGGCGCGCTCTACGTGCTGGACGAGCCGTCGATCGGGCTGCATCCGCGGGACACGGCGCGGCTGATCGCGATCCTCGACGACCTGCGCGATCTGGGCAACACCATCCTGGTCGTCGAGCACGATCCCGATGTGCTGCGGGCGGCGGATTATCTGCTCGACCTCGGGCCGGGCGCCGGCGAGTTCGGCGGCAAGGTGCTGGCCGCGGGCACGGTCGAAGAGGTCTCTGCGAATCCCGCATCGATTACAGGGAAATATCTCAGCGGCCATCTGACCATTCCGGTTCCGGCCCGGCGGCACACGCCTGGCTCGGCGAAGGACTGGCTGCGGCTGCGCGGGGCGCGGGTGCACAATCTGAAAGGGATCGACGTCGAGATTCCGCTGAACCTGCTGGTGTGCATTACGGGCGTTTCGGGCTCGGGGAAATCGACGCTGGTGCACGATGTGCTGTACAAGGCGGTCGCCCAGCAGCTCGGCCGCGTGGAGGGCGCCGATCCGTCGGCGGTTTATAAGGAACTGAAGGGTGTCGAGCGGCTGAACGACATTGTGCTGGTCGATCAGACGCCCATCGGGCGGACGCCGCGCTCCAATCCGGTGACGTATATCAAGGCCTTCGACGCAATTCGCGAGCTGTATGCGGCGCAGCCGGAGGCACAGCGGCGTGGCTACACAGCCGGACATTTCTCGTTCAACGTGCCGGGCGGGCGCTGCGATGTATGCGAGGGCGACGGCACGGTGACCGTCGAGATGCAGTTCCTGGCGGACGTGGAGCTGCCGTGCGAGGAGTGCAACGGCACCCGCTACAAGGCCAGCACGCTCGAGATTCACTACCGCAACAAGAGCATCTACGATGTGCTGCAGATGACTGTACGAGAAGCGCTTCGCTTCTTTGTGGGGCATCCGAAAATCGTGGACAAGCTGGCCGTCCTCGAGGAAATTGGCCTCGGCTACGTGCGGCTCGGCCAGTCGGCAACCACGCTGTCGGGCGGCGAGGCGCAGCGGGTGAAGCTGGCCGCGCACCTCGCGTCGACCCGGTCGGAAGGCCGGGGCGGCGATGGCAAGAAAGGCGGGAGCCGGGTGCTGTATATCCTGGACGAGCCGACCACGGGGTTGCACTTCGACGATGTGGGCAAGCTGCTGATGGCGTTTCGGAAGCTCATCGACAGCGGCGGGAGCCTGGTGGTGATCGAGCACAACCTGGACGTGATCAAGTCGGCGGACTGGGTCATCGATCTGGGGCCGGAAGGCGGCGCGGCCGGCGGCCAGGTGGTGGCGACCGGAACGCCCGAGCAAATTGCCAACAGCGAGCTGTCCCATACCGGGCAATGGCTGGCGCGGGCGCTGGCCGCCCACACCGGTGCGGAGAGGCCGCCTGTGGCAGAAAGCGAAGTGGTGTTGTGAAGGGAATCATGCGGCCAGGCCTTGTGAAGTGGGGACTGGTTTGCGGGCTGGTATGGGGAGCATCTGCAATTGCCGTGGCGCAGCCGGTTCCGCTGCCGCCAGGAACGAGTTCGCCGGATGAGCAACAGCAGCCAGCCACCCCGAGCGATCCGCTGGCCGGGATTGAGGCGCAGATCGAGGCAAAGAACTACGTGCAAGCGACGAATGCGCTGGATGTCTGGCTCTCGGCGCATCCCGGGGACGCGCGCGCCCTCTTCGACCGCGGCTACATCTCCGACGCCGAGGGGAAGCCGGACGCGGCGGAGGGATGGTATCGGAAGGCCGTGGCGGCCGATCCAAAGCAGTTCGAGGCGCGGTCGGCGCTGGGACTGTTGCTGGCCTCGAAAGGGGATGCGGGCGCCGTCGAGCAGCTGCAGGCCGCCGCGCAGCTGGAGCCGAATCCCCCCAACCCCGCGGCCAAAGCGCAGGTGGACCGGGCGCTGGCGAGGCTGGAGAAGACGTCAAACCCCACTGGCGCCAGCGAAGCGCTGGTCGATGCGCTGCGCCTGAGCCCGGAGACCGAGGAGGACACCCTTTTAGCGGCGGAGATCGCTGAGGCGGCAGGCGACCCCACGGTGGCGGAGCAGGAATACCGCAAAGTCCTGGCCGAGGACCCGGCATCGGCCGAGGCGACCGCCGGCCTGGCCCATCTGCTGATCGCTCAGAATCGCTATACGGAGGCGCAGCCGCTGGTGGAAGCGGCACTGAAGAAGGACCCGAATAACCCGGCCCTCAATGCCCAGCTGGCGACGATTCTGAATGCCGAGGGGAAGCAGGATCAGGCGTTGGCGGTGCTCGAGAAGCTCCACACCCTCGAGCCGGGGAGCCAGCCGGTGACGGCTATGCTGGCGGATGCCGACTTCCAGGCAGGCAAGCTGGACGAGTCGGATGCGCTGTATGTCGAGTTGCTGCAGGCGGCTCCCAGGGATGCCGGCCTGCTCGACGCCCACGGGCAGATCCTGATTCGGGAGCAGCGCTACGCGGAGGCGCTGGCGGTGTTCCAGCGGGCGGTAGCCTCCAAACCGGACGACGTGGATGGATGGTCGGGCGTCGCCTTCGCGGACTCGAAGCTGGCGAAGTACCAGGACGAGCTGACCGCGCTTTCCATGCGATCAAAATACGCTGCCGAAAACCCCAGTACTCTGTTTCTTCGGGCAACGGCGTACGATAATCTCCATCAAACCAAGGCAGCGGCGGATTACTACCATCGCTTCCTCGCCGCAGCCCAGGGAAAGTATCCCGACCAGGAGTGGCAGGCGAAGCACCGGCTGATCGCTCTTGAGAAGTAAACTTCGGTGCACAGTCAGCACGCGAGACACGCAGTTCCGCAGTGTGCTGCAAATCGGGCCCAGGGGCTCTGGGCCGGCCCGCAGAGCATCAGGACCGGCATGGAACGTTGTTCCCAGGTCTGACTGGCGCAAATTTCGGAGATTGCGGTATCGTTCCGGGTACGCACTCCGCGGAGGTGCGCCATGCGGTGGTTCCCCATCGTCGCCGCTGTTCTGCTTCCCGCTTCGTTCGCCTGGGCACACGGCATGAACGACCGGCCGCCCGACGCGCGCGAGCTCGCCGATCTGGAAGCCAAAGCCGCTGTCGCTTCGCCCAACGAGCAACCCTATCTCTACGCCGAGCTGGTGCACTCCATGACGGAGATGGCCACCGAGGAGTATCAGGAAGGTCAGGAGCAGCAGGCGTCTGCCTCGCTGAAGGCCGCGCAAAGCTATGCAGGCAGGATCCAGGGCAGCCTGCTGCGCGATGCCAGAAAGCTCAAGAACGCGGAGATTCTGATCCGGCATACGGCCTTCCGGCTGCACGAGCTGATGACCGGCGCGTCCCTTGAGGACCGTCCCACGCTGGAGGCGACCATCGCCGAGCTGAACCGGGTGCAAACCGAGATGATGATGCAGGTCTTTCATCACTGATGTTCATCGTGGATTGGGGGCGCGAAAAATCTGTCGCTGTGGCACGGCGGCGAAAAAGGATTTTGAGCCGCCCTGGAACCGCTGCAAAACGCTGCTTTTTCATTTCGCGATCCACACGCTTTCAACAACCGGCAGACACTTCCGATGCAGTATTCACGGGGCGATAACAAAACGCGGTGCATCGGCGCGCCAAAGTCACTTCATTTCTTCGCTTGATCTTCCCTCTCGACAGGGTGGGGAAGTGTTCGTACTCTGACGTGGCGTTTCGAAAGGAACGTTACTTTCGCCTTAGCTGAAAACTTAATCGGAACAGCAGCGCAGCAGGCATCCCAGCGCTTCTGCCGCCCGCCATCATCCGGGGAACAGGCCGGAAACAGCGCGGGCCAGGAGCTGCTGCAAACAGGCTGGCGCTCTGTCCCCTCGCATCCTGCGTCCCCGCAGGGAGGACCTGTCGCGTGCCTTTTGGGTCGCCGCGACGGGCGCGGCTGCCGGGACGCATGGGATGCGGGGCCACATGAACCTGCCCGCGGGCGCGCGCGTACGAGCCGCGCCCCGCCGCCTTGCTCCCGCGTCCTGCGGGACTCTGCCAGGGAGAAACATGAGACCGAAGAAGACCATCCTCTGCGTGGACGACAATGAACAGACTTTGGCCGTGCGAAAGTTTTTGCTGGAAACGCGGGGATACCGGGTGGCGGCGGCGATGACCGGCGAGCAGGCAGTCGACCGGTTCCGCCAGGGCGGCATCGACCTGGTGCTGGGCGATGTCCTGATGCCGGGGATGGACGGCAATGAGATGGTGCGGCAGATGAAAGAGATTGCCCCCGAGGTGCCCATGATTCTCATCAGCGGCACCGTCAAGGCGTTCGACCGGGCCAACCGGGCCGACGCGTTCCTGCCCAAGGGGGCCTCCACGCCGCAGGAGATGCTGGAGCGCATTCGCATTATGATCGCGCGCAAGCGCGGTCCGAAGAAGGCGCGGCCGTTCCCGGAGGCCGACGCAGCGGCATTCGCGGCTCAGGCGATCGCCTCCTGAGCGGGCCCCCGCGGGAAAGGCGGGGAGCCCGCCCGGCTCACTCGCCGCCAGCATCCAACGGTGGGTGGCGCAGGAACCGATTCAGTGGCGGGCAGGAGCGCGCGGGGATGCGCGACCCGAGGAGCGTTCCGCGCCCGCCATTTACAATCGCAAAGTGGAAGCGATTCGCGCCGAGCAGCTCGGCAAGACCTATCGTTCGGGCAGGCTCGAGGTTCCGGCGCTGCGGGATGCAACCTTCTCGGTTGAAGAAGGCGAGTTTGTCAGCATTGTCGGGCCATCGGGCAGCGGGAAGTCGACCCTGTTTTACCTGCTGGGCGGGCTCACTCGGGCAACCACGGGGCGCGTATTCATCGGCGGCGTGGATTTTTCCCAGCTCAGTGACACCGAGCGCACGAAGATGCGGCGCGCCCGCATCGGCTTCATCTTCCAGAAATTCAACCTCCTGCCCACGCTGACCGCGCGCGGCAATATCGAGATCGCGCACGAAATCTCCGGCCAGGCGGAGCCGATGGACGGCGAACTCTTCGCCCGGCTCACGCAGCTGCTCAACATCGCTGGCCGGCTCGATCACCGCCCCTCCGAACTGTCCGGTGGGGAGCAGCAGCGTGTGGCCATTGCCCGAGCCCTCATCAATCGCCCGGCCATCGTGCTCGCGGACGAGCCCACCGGCAACCTGGACACGGAGAATTCAGACGCCGTGCTGGAAATGCTGCGGCGCTCGAATCGCGAGTTCAATCAGACGGTGCTGATGATCACCCATAATCCCGAGGCGGCGACCATCGCGGATCGCATCATTCACATGCGCGACGGCCAGATTCGGGGCATCGAAGCGGGAAGAGGCACGGTCGGGCAGCACAGCTGGTGAGTCCCATCCGACAGCGGAAAACCTCGAGCCCCGGCCGGCGTCAGGGTCGGCCCGGCGAACCCGGGAAAAAACCAAAACGGAAATGATTTCCTCG
The DNA here is from genome assembly GCA_049679565.1 of Acidobacteriaceae bacterium. Taxonomy (GTDB): domain Bacteria; phylum Acidobacteriota; class Terriglobia; order Terriglobales; family Acidobacteriaceae; genus Palsa-343. The sequence goes on along the minus strand of JBAUGH010000731.1, from coordinate 3,533 downwards.
TGTCGCCATATGACGCATCGGTAACCCTTCAGCTACCACCTTCGTCGAACATCCAGCGCATAATAATTGGTAACGTGCATGAGGGAAGGCGTTAGAATTAAGCAGGGATAGTCCGTTCAAAACCCCGGAAAACATGGGAACTACAGTCAATCCGCACGCGGAAGCGCATGACAGCGCCAAAAACGGGTCTAACGGGTCCAACGGGTCCAACGGATCGTCAGCCAACGGGGGCGGCCTCCAGGACCTGCTGACGGAAAAGCCCAACGAGGCGACCCGCGGGCTGGACACCCGATCGGCAGTCGAAATCGCCCGCATCATCAATCAGGAAGATCAGAAAGTCTCAGCGGCGGTGAAGAAGGCCATTCCCGAGATCGCCCAGGTGATCGACATGGTGGCGCACAGCCTGCGCGAGGGTGGGCGGCTGATTTATGTCGGCGCCGGCTCCAGCGGCCGTCTCGCCGCGCTCGATGCCTGCGAGATCCCCGCTTACTTTTCCACCAGCCCGCAGACGGTGCAGTACATCATGGCAGGCGGACCCAAGGCGCTGGCCTCGCCGGTCGAAGTCAACGAAGATTCCGAAGACCTGGGCAAGCGCGATATCGCGCGCCGGCGTCCCAGCCGCAAGGATGTGGTGATCGGCCTGTCCGCCAGCGGTCGCACCCCTTACGTCGTAGCCGCGGTTTCCTATGCGCGAACGCTGGGCGCGAAGACCGCGTGCATCACCTGCAATCCCAACACGCCGCTGTCCGGTGCAGCCGATGTGGCCATCGTGGCCGAGGTGGGGCCGGAGGTCATCTCCGGCTCGACGCGCCTGAAGGCCGCGACCGCACAGAAGATGATCACCAACATGGTCACGACCGGCGCCATGACGCGGCTGGGCTATGTGTACGAGAACCTGATGGTGAACGTGCACATGCACAACTCCAAGCTGATCGAGCGCGGCATCGGGATCCTGATGCGCGCCTGCGGCGTCGATCGCGAGCAGGCTGTCGATGTCATCAAGTCGGCCGGGCGCAGCGTGCCGGTAGCGCTGGTGATGCTCAAAGCGGGCGTGGACAAGCCGGAAGCGGTGCGCCGCCTGGCGCGCGCCGAAGGCAACGTGCGCCGCGCCATCGAAGACTCCGTGATGGACGTCTGAGAGCGGGTCTCTTTCCAAAGGCCAATTTCTGTTTTCTGTCCAAAAAGCCCAACCGCGGTCTGTTCGGAGCTTCGGGCTTTGCGCGAAGCGCGTCCGCCCGTGCGACCAGCCCCTATCCCGCCTTCTTCAACGCCGCCGGCTTCTTCGCCTTTGACTTCGGCGCCGCGGCGGACTTCGGGCCCGTCTCCCGCATCGGCTTTTCGTGCAGCAGCAGCTCGACCGCGCGCATCTGCGTGTTTTCGTAGAACCAGCGCTGCACGGCGTTGTCCTGCAGCAGATTCAGCAGGCCGAGGATGCACATGCCCTGGTGGTGCGCCATCCACTCGCGCACGGCTTCGGGCTTCCTGCCGGTGAAGTCGATGGCTTCGTAGAAGCCCCACGGGCCGGTCCAGCCCTTCGACGCCATGTGGCGAAGGTTCTGAATGGCCGGGCCAGGCTCGACATTCAGCGCGAGGAAGGTGGAGTACGGCGAGACGACCGGACCGGCCGTCGCGTCCCACTTGAGCGCAATCTGCGGAATGCCGAAGGCCTGGTAGTGGTAGTGGCCTTCGTCGTTTTTGGCGGCGAAGCCCGATTCGGAGATGCCCCACGGGATGTTGTGCTGGCGGCCGTAGGCGCGCTGGATCTCGACCGCTCCATAAAGTGAATTCGACAGCAGCGTGTCAGGGTAGCTGCGCATCCACAGCGCCGGCATCAGGTACTCGAACATGGTGCCCGTCCAGGAGAGCAGCACGGAGCGTCCGTACGCCGTGGTATGCGTCCGCGACATCTTGAACCACCCCTGCTGCGAGAGCTCGCCGCGGGCCACGGCGATGAAAGTGGCGATGCGGGCTTCCGAGGCCAGCATGTCGTAGCACGCCCAGTGAATCTTGCCGGTCGAGAACTCATACCCGATCGACAGCAGCTGGCGGTCCTTGTTGACGAGGAAGGCAAAGTCGGTCTGGTCGGCCATCCGCCCGGCTTCGGAGGCAACGCGGCGCAGGCTTTCGACCAGCTCGCGCAGCCGGTCGCGGGCGGCAACCAGTTGCAGCCGCAGCTGCTCCACCAGCGCCGCGGTTTCAGCCGAGTGGGGCATGAGGTGCGGCCCGGAGAGTCGCTGCTCGAGCGCGGCCGCAAAACCCGGAGCGTCTTCAAGATTGGGGATCGCGGGCGCAGTGGGCGGCGTCATGGGCACCACCGGATGCAGCGCGGCATCGCCCGGCTTCTCGAAGAGCAAAGTGTGGAGCGAGGCGTACTCAGACTTGAGCCACGGAAGGTAGTCGTTCACCAGGGTAGCGACGGCTTCCAGGCGGCGCCGCGTTTCGTTCGTCCACCACAGCGGCTCGTCGAGGGACGGTTCAGCGTAGGCCGGAAGGCCGGCGAATGGAGATTGGGTCGCCGGATCCAGAACCCAGCTGAGCCAGGCGGGGTGGTCGACGCTCTCAGATGGAGCGCGAAGCCGCTCCGGCAAGGCCTTCAGAGTTTCGAGCAACTGCAGGTGGGTATCGATCCCGGCATAAAGCCGCGGCTCCAGCAGCGGACGCTTGAGCAGGTCGAGCGTTCCGGTGCGAACCGTGTAGAGCGAGGCGACGTAATTGCCGCTGTCGACGGAAGAGACGGTAATGGGCTGGAGCGGCTCAAGCGTATCCGTGGTGTACCAGTTGTAAAAATGGCCGCGGTAGAGCGGCAGCTTCGCCAGGGTGGCATAGCTGCGCTGCATCAGCTCGGCGTATTCGGGCACGGTGAGGAAGCCGAATTCGACAGCGGCCTGGCGGGCGTTGAAGAGCAGGCCGAGGTTGGTGGGCGAAACGCGGGCGGCTTCGAAGATTCCGTCTTCCTCGACGTTGTCGGGGATGAGGTAGTTGTGACGCGCGCCGCCGAATTCGTAGAAGAAGCGCCACACGCGCAGCGCGTATTCGCGGAGGAAGAGATCGTCTTCGCGGCGCAGCTGGCGGCGGGGCTCGCGAGGCGGCTTGTTGAGCCAGCGGGTGAGGTCGCGCTCGAATCCCCACAGAATCAGGATGGGGGCGGCGGCCAGCAGCGAGAGGGGATGGAAGATAGCGACCGCGACAGCGATTGCGACGGCGACCAGCGGGGTGAGGGCGAGGTAGCGATCGACGGCGGTGCTGCGGCGCTGCGAGGACTCGGCCTCAGCGGCGGTTTCCCATTCCAGCAGCCGCTGCCCCGTGACCAGTCGCCGGACCGAGGCGCGCACAATGGCGTCGATCGCCATCATGGTCTGGTGCGGCAGGAAGGCCAGGGTCAGCAGGGTGGTGAACAGGGCCTGCTGGAATCCGGTGATGACGTCCTGGGCGGCGCCCTCCTGCTCGACGAAGAAGGAGCGGCCAATGCCGAAGGCGAGCTGCAGAAACGTCGGGACGAAAAGCAGGAAGAGGGTGGCGAGTGTCCAGTAGAG
>JBAUGH010000730.1:0-5371 GCA_049679565.1 Acidobacteriaceae bacterium | reverse complement strand
GGAGTGATGTTGACCTGATCGCGCCAGCCGCGCACCGCAATGCGGCCGGCTTTGGTATCAATGCCGGCGACGAAATGCTCGGGACCCAGGGCGGCGGAAACGGACGCGGCGAATTCGGTGTCGATGCTGTCTTCCCGGAACAGGGCCGAGCCAAAGATGACGCGGCGCGCGCCGGCGTCGAGAAGAGACCGGGCCTGGGCAGCATTGCGAACGCCGCCCCCGACCTGGACCGGCAGGCGCTTTGCGATCGGGTCGATCAGCAACCGATTGTCGCCGGTGCGCTTGGCGGCGTCGAGGTCGATGAGCTGGACGAGCGGGTAGCGCGAGAAGCGCTCGATCCACGGCTCGAAGTCATCGAAGGCGAGGCGCAGTTCTTCGCCACGCTCCAGCTGGACGATGCGGCCGCCCATGAGGTCGATAGAGGGGATCAGCATGGCAACCTCACAGGGATGCCGTCCTGGCGGAGTTCTTCTTTCAGCGTGCGGACATCGGCGATGCCAAAGAGAAAAATGCTGGCGGCGAGCGCGGCGTCGGCCTTGCCTTCGCGGAAGACCTGGGTGAAGTGGGCCGCGTTGCCGGCGCCGCCCGAGGCGATGACCGGGATCTGGACTGCCTCGCTGACTGCGGCAGCGAGCTCGCAGTCGAAGCCCGCGCGGGTGCCGTCGGAATCCATCGACGTGAGCAGGATTTCGCCCGCGCCGCGGACTTCGGCCTCGCGGGCCCACTCCACCGCGCGGCGCCCCGTGGGCTTGCGGCCTCCGGAGACGAACACCTCGGCATCTTCCGGAGCGCGGCCCTGGCGGCGGGCGTCAATGGCAACGATCACGGCCTGGGCGCCGAAACGGGCGCCAATGATGCCGATCAGTTCCGGGTTGGCAAGAGCCGAAGAGTTGATGCTGATCTTGTCGGCGCCTGCGTCGAAGATCGCGGTGGCGTCGTCGGCGGTGCGGATCCCTCCGCCAACCGTGAAGGGGACAAAGATGCGCTGCGCGGTGCGGCGCACAGCATCGAGCAGCGTGCCGCGGCCTTCGTGCGTGGCCGTAATGTCGAGGAAGACGATTTCGTCGGCGCCCGCGGCGGCGTGGCGCGCCGCCAGCTCGGCCGGGTCGCCCGCGTCGACGAGATCGACGAACTGGACGCCTTTGACGACGCGGCCGTCGCGGACGTCGAGGCAGGCGATGATGCGTTTGGTCAGCATGAGCGCCACTCCAGAAAATTGCGGAGCACGCGGAGGCCGGTTTCGCCGGATTTCTCCGGATGAAACTGGACGCCCATGACGTTGCCCTGCTCGACGGCGGCGGTGAACGGCTCCTCGTATTCCGTGGCCGCGACGGCTGCGGACACGACCGGGGCACGCCAGGAATGGGTGAAGTAGACGAAGCTGCCGTCAGGAACGCCCGCAAGCAGACGGGACTCGGGGCGGAGCGAGAGCGAGTTCCAACCGACGTGGGGGACTTTTTTCCCGGGGGCGAAGCGATCGCAGAGTTCCGGGAAGGCAGCCAGGCCTGGGCAGTCCGGGGCTTCCGTGCTACCGGCAAAGAGCCATTGCAGGCCAACGCAGATACCGAGGAAGGGTGTCCCGGCGGCGATCCTTTCCTGGAGGGCGGATTTCAGGCCATGGTCTTCGAGAAATTGCGTCGCGGCAAAGTGGCCGACTCCGGGGAGGACAATGCGCTCCGCGGCGGCGACATCGGTGGGATTCTCCGTGATGGTGACGTCGGCGCCGAGATGGCGCAGCGCCTTGACCACAGAGGTGAGGTTGCCGGCGCGGTAGTCGATGACGGTCGCGCGCATCAGAGCAGCCCCTTGGTGCTGGGGAGCATTTCTTTCAGCTGCGGGTCCCGCGCGCAGGCGAAGCGCAGCGCCCGGGCGAAGGCTTTGAAGAGCGCCTCGATCTTGTGGTGGTTCGAGCGGCCGTACATGGTCTTCACGTGGACGTTGGCGCGGGCGCCACGGGCGAATCCTTCGAAGAAGTCCTCGACGAGCTCGGACTGCAGGTCGCCGACCAGCCGCGTGCGGACCTTTGTTTCGACATGATGGGCGACGCGGCCGCTCAGATCGACGGCGGCAAGGCCGAGGGTCTCGTCCATGGTCATGAGAAAGTAGCCCGCACGCAGGATGCCGCGCTTGTCGCCCAGAGCCTTGTCAAAGGCTTCGCCGAGCGCGATGCCCACATCTTCGACAGTGTGGTGCTGGTCGACGTCGAGGTCGCCTTTGCAGATGAGGTCGAGGTCGAAGGCTCCGTGGCGGGTGAAGAGCTCGAGCATGTGGTCGAAGAAGCGGATTCCGGTGGAGATGCCATAGCGGCCCTGGCCTTCGAGGGTCAGTTTCAGGCGAATTTCCGTTTCGGCGGTCTTGCGGTCGATCTGCGCTGTACGTTTCTTTGTCATCGGGCGCCTCCAATCTCGGCCAGCGATTCCTCGAGCGCAGCGATGCCCTTTTCCATCTGCTCGCGGGTGCCGACGGTGATGCGGACACAGCCCGCGCAGCCGGGGTCGGCGGAGCGGTCGCGGGTAAGCACGCCGCGTGTGCGCATGGCAGTTACAAATTCGCGATGTTTTGGGCCGACATCGGCGAGGACGAAGTTCGCCTGGGACGCCCAATACCGGATTTGTAACCGCTGCAGCGCAGATTCGAGCCGCTCGCGCGCGGCGAGGACCTCCGCGACGTACCAGCGGACGTAGTCGGCGTCGTCGAGGGCGGCCGAGAGGCTGGCGAGGGCGACGGAATTGACGCTGTAGGGCGAGATAGCCCGGCGCATCCACTGCATCTGCTCTTCGACAGCGGCGAGCACCCCAACGCGCAGGCCAGCGAGTCCGTAAACCTTCGAAAAGGTGCGCGCGACGACGAGGTTGGGGACCTTGCCAGCGAGATCCATCACCGTCTCGCCGAAGAAGTGGAAGTAGGCCTCGTCAATGAGGACGGCAGCGTGCGGCGCCGCCTCGATAACCGCGAGAATGTCGCGCCGGCTGACCGTTTGGCCCGTGGGACTGTTGGGATTGGCGATGGCGATGAGCCGCGTCGCGGGCGTAATGGCGTCCAGAAGCCCCCGCAGAGGAAACCGGAAGCCGTCCTCTCTCTCATGACCGGAGCCGCGAACCTGGACGATACGCGCCGGCGTTCCCGAGGCGTAGACCTCATACATCGAATAGGTCGGTACGGGCAGCAGCACCTCCGTGCCGGGATCGAGGTACGTCTGGCAGAGGACGTGGATGGCTTCGTCGACGCCGTTGGTGAGCAGGACCTGCGCGGGGTTAAGCCCCAGATAGGCCGCGACGGCGCGCTCGACCGGTTCGCGCTCGGGGTAGCGGGTGAGATCGCCGCGGGAGATCCTGCCCAGCGCTTCGAGCACGCGCGGCGAGCAGGCGAAGGTGTTCTCGTTGAAGTCGAGACGAAGCCCGCTGCGATCGCCAAGCGGCGGGTGGTATTCCTTCATGCGCTGGACTGCGCTGGAGGGCTGCGGTCCCTGGAGTTTGACGCCGCTCATCGCTCACCTCTCTGGCGGATGGCAGCGGCATGGCCGGCGAGACCTTCGGCCTCAGCGAGAGCCACGGCCGCGGGGCCTAGCTGCTGCACCCCGGCCTCGGTGTATTCCTGCACGGTGATCAGCTTGAGGAAATCCATGACGCTGAGGCCGCCGCGCGTGCGGGCCACGCCGCTGGTGGGCAGCGTGTGATTGGGGCCGGAGACGTAGTCGCCCAGCGGCTGCGCGGACCACGGCCCGACGAAGACGGATCCAGCGTTGCGAACCCAGGCGAGGTCGGCAGCGGAGTCGACGGTGAGGTGCTCCGGGGCGATGCGGTTCGTCAGATCGCGAGCTTCTTCGACGGAACGGGCGACCAGGACCATACCGTTCTTCGCGAGGGATTGCGTTGCGATCTTGTTGCCACGAACGGATTTTGTAACGGCAGAGATTACGTTTTTCGCCAATTCCGCCCGGGTGGTGATGAGAATCGCAACGGCGTCGGGGTCATGCTCGGCTTGGGCGACCAGATCGGCGGAAATCGCGGCGGGATCGCCAGTCTCGCTGGTGACGACGATCTCCGTCGGACCGGCGAGCATGTCGATCCCGCAGTCGAAGGCGACCAGCTTTTTGGCGGCCGTGACCCAGGCGTTGCCGGGACCGACAACCTTGTCCACGCCGGGAAGGCTCTCGGTGCCATAGGCGAGAGCAGCGATGGCGTGGGCTCCTCCCAGGTGGTAAAACTCGGTGATCCCGAGCAAGGCCGCGGCGGCCAGAGTTTCGCGCGTGGGGCGCGGGGAGACGACGACGATGCGCTCGACGCCCGCAACCTGTGCGGGGATGACGGTCATCAGCAGCGTGGAGGGCAACGGATAGCGGCCGCTGGGGACGTAGCATCCGGCCGAGGCGAGGGGCACGACGCGCTGGCCGCTTGTGATACCGGAGGCGGGTTTCAGGTCGAAGTCCTTCGGCCGCTGCCGCTGGGCGAAGCCGCGAATGTTGCGCGCGGCCAGGGTCATGGCATCGCGCAGGGGCTCTGGGGTGGACTCCCAGGCGAGGCGGATTTCGACTTCAGGAATCCGTAGCGGTGATTGCGACGGAATGCCGTCGAGTTTCGCGCGGAGGCGGAGCAGCGCGCGATCGCCGCCCCTCCGCACCTGCTCGACGATGCGCCGCGCCTGAGGCAGAACGCGTTCGTACGCGGCGTTGCGGCGATCGGTGAGGGCCTCGATAGCCACGGATGCCGCCCGCCCGGACGTGCGCAGCACTTTCACAAAACCACCTTGTTGAGCGGGTACTCGACGATGCCGGTCGCCTGGGCCGCCTTCAGTTTCGGGAGGACATCGCGAACGACGCTTTCCTCAAGGATGGTATTGACGGCGACCCAGTTCGCATTGCTCAACTCGGAGATGGTGGGCGAGTTGAGCGCCGGCAGCACGCTCAGTACCGCGGGAAGGTTCTTCTTCTCGACGTTGAGCATCAGGCCGACCTGGCCCTGGGCGTCGATGGCGCCGCGCAGCATGAGCGCGAGGTTGTCGATCTTCTGCTTCTTCCAGGGATCGGCGCAGGCCGTGCGGTTGGCGATGAGGCGGGTTTCGCTTTCCATCACCGTGTCGATAATGCGCAGACGATTGGCGCGCAGCGAGCTGCCGGTCTCCGTGACTTCGACGATCGCGTCGGCCAGAGTCGGCGGCTTCACTTCGGTGGCGCCCCAGCTGAATTCAACTTTGACCGGGATGCTCTTTTCGGCGAAGTAGCGCTTGGTCACTTCGACCAGCTCCGTGGCGATGATCTTGCCGGAGAGGTCTTCCGCCTTTTGCCAGGGCGAGCTTTCCGGAACAGCCAGCACCCAGCGCACCTTGCGGCGGCTCTGCTTGGCGTAGACAAGGCTGGTGACGGATTCGACAT
>JBAUGH010000729.1:0-2499 GCA_049679565.1 Acidobacteriaceae bacterium | reverse complement strand
GACGTGGTATCGAGTGATGACCGAGCGGTTTGGCGCAAAGAATCCGCGCTCCCACTGGATGCGCTTTCATACCCAAACCGCCGGGGTGTCGCTCACCGCGCAACAACCGATGAACAACATCGCGCGGGTGGCTTTGCAGGCTTTGGCAGGTGTGTTGGGCGGAACGCAGTCGCTGCATACCGACGGCTTTGACGAGGCCCTGGCGCTGCCCACCGAGGACGCGGCCCGCATCGCCCTGCGCACGCAGCAGATCCTGGCGTATGAGTCCGGCGTCGCCAATACCGTCGATCCCCTGGGCGGATCGTATTTCCTCGAGAAGCTCACCCTGGATATGGAGGGGGGCGCGTTTCGGATCTTCGAGAAACTCGATCGCATGGGCGGCATGGTGAAGGCGATCGAGGCAGGCTATCCGCAGAAGGAAATTGCCGAAGCCAGTTATGCCTATCAACGCGCGGTGGAGGCAGGGGAGAAGATCATCGTCGGGGTCAATCAATATGCGATTGAAGAGCCGCCGCCCCGCACACTCTATATCGACGAGAGCGTGCGCGATGCGCAGTCGGCGAAGCTGAAGAGGCTGCGGCAGTCGAGGTCGCAGGAGGCGGTTCAGCGCTCTCTGGACGCTTTGCGGCGCGCGGCCGAGGAAGAGCCGCGATCGGCGGCCGAGGGCCTTGCGGTGGGGAACACGATGCCCTGCATCCTGGATTGCGTTCGCGCCTATGCGACGGTCGGGGAAATCTGCAACGCGCTGGGACAGGTGTTTGGGGGCTGGGAAGAGGCCTGAGGGGCTCCGATCTGTTCCTGCGTTCGCGAGGGAGAAACCGGATAGAATGCATCAGGCGTGAACACCGTTAAGGCAATCTATCCCGGCAGCTTCGATCCGCTGACCAACGGGCATCTGGACCTGATCGCCCGGGCGGCGAACATCTTCGATCATCTGGTGGTTGCGATCCTGCGCAATTCCTCCAAGAATCCGCTTTTCACCGTCGAGGAGCGGGTAGCCATGCTGTCCGAAGGGACGGCGGAATTCAATAACGTCTCGGTCGCAACGTTCGATGGCCTGCTGGTTGAGTTTGCCCGGGAACAGCGCGCCCAGGCTGTGGTCAGAGGGATTCGCGCGATCAGCGACTACGAATATGAATTCCAGATGGCCCTGATGAACCGGCGCCTGTCGCCGGAGGTGGAGACGATTTTCCTCATGCCCGATGCGAAGTACTCGTTTGTGAGCTCGCGGCTGGTGAAGGAAGTCTTCCGGCTGGGCGGGTCGGTCGAAGGGCTGGTGCCAAAATTCGTGATCGAGCGGATGAAAGATAAGCGGCCACAACTGCTGCACCGGAGCACCGAGTTCACCGGCTGACGCGCCGCCCGCGCTGCTTCGATTGCATCTCGGCCAGGGCGGATAGCGCAGCGGCGCGAGCTGAGGCGTGATCCACGAGGGGAAGAGGATAAGTCTTTCCGAGGTGCACGCCGGCGGCGGCCAGCAGAGCGGGCGGCGCGGCCCAGGGCTTGTGAATCCAGTCTGAAGCCACGCCACGCAACTCGGGAACCCAGCGCCGAACATAGTCGCCGTTGGGATCGAACTTCTCGCCCTGCAAAACAGGATTGAAGATCCGAAAATACGGTGCGGCATCGACGCCGCAGCCGGCCACCCACTGCCAGCCCATCGTGTTGTCGGCCAGATCGGCATCGACCAGCGTGTCCAGAAACCAGGCGGCGCCCTGTTGCCAGGGGATCAGCAGGTCTTTGACAAGGAACGAAGCTGCGACCAGGCGCGCGCGATTGTGCATCCAGCCGGTGGTCCAAAGCTGGCGCATCGCCGCGTCCACAAAAGGGTAGCCGGTGCGGCCCTGCTGCCAGGCTTTCAGGCGCCGCGCGTTCGATCGCCACGGGAAGTCACGGAACTGCGGATTGAACGGCTTCGTCAGACTCTTCGGGTACTCGCACAGAAGATGATGGGCGAATTCGCGCCAGCCGAGTTGGCGCAGATAAGCCTCGGAGCCCTGGGTCTCTCCGACTGCGTGCCAGACCTGGATGGGGCTGATCTCGCCGAAATGGAGATGGGGCGAGACACGGGAGGTCCCATCGTGATCGGTGCGGTCGCGATCCGCGCCATACCGGGAGACGGAGGTGCGCGCGAAAGACCGCAGGCGAAGCCGGGCTGACTCCTCGCCGGGAGTCCACGCCGCACGGATGTCCGCAGCCCAGTCGACTTGTGGCTCGAGCACGAGATCGGCCACCCGCAGGGACTGCGGCCAGCGCGGGGGCGACCGCAGCACGCGCGGCGCTTTCACAGGGGACCGCAACTCCCCGCGCCGCTTCCAGAGGGCATTCCAGAAAGGTGTGAAGACCTGAAACGAGCTCCCGGTTGTGGTGCGGATCGAACCTGGATCGAAGAGCAGGCTGCCGTTGAAGATTTCGAGGCCGATGCCCTGCGATTGCAGCCTGGAGTGGAGCAGCGATTCGCGAGCCAGCCCGGAGGGTTCGTAAACCTGGTTGTGAAAG
>JBAUGH010000728.1:0-2422 GCA_049679565.1 Acidobacteriaceae bacterium | reverse complement strand
ATCTGGTAGTGCCGCCGGGCGAGTATTTTGTGCTGGGCGACAACCGCAATTTCAGTCTGGACAGCCGGTACTGGGGATTCGTGCCGCGCGATCACATTGTGGGGCGGCCCTTCGTGATTTATTTCTCGCTGCGGGAGCCCTCGGCAACGGATTTCGCAGAGCTGCCGGATGATAGACTCGGACAGAAAAACGATCCGCTGGAGCGGATTGAGGAATTTGCGCGCTGGAACCGTTTTTTGCGCGTGGTTCGCTAAGGCCTGTTCACAGGCGCTGAGGATTGCCGAGCCGATGCCAGAAGTGCTGGAGAAGCCGTCTACGAAGCATCGACAGGAAGAGACGCCGCTGGAGGCCTTCGCGTCGATTTGCGCGGTGCTGGCGGTGGGCCTGTTCGTGCTGACGTTCGTCTTTCAGAATTTTGCCATTCCCTCCTCGTCCATGGTGCGGGCGCTGCTGGTGGGGGACCACGTGCTGGTGGACCGGATCACGCTGGCGCCGCCCGCGCACTGGGCGCCTTTTGTCTACTACCGGAACGTGCGGCGCGAGGACATCGTCTTCTTCTACAAGCCGACGGTGGAACAGAACGGGGAGCATTTGTTTCTGGTCAAGCGGGTGATCGGGATTCCGGGAGACCATATCCACCTGCTGAACGGGGTTCTGTATCGCAACGGGCAGCGGGTGGACGAGCCGTATGCGGGAATGCCGAATGCCGACGATTACTCGGCCTATCGCGACGATTTTCCATCTGTGCCGCCTTCGACCAGCAGCGATGTGACTGCGGAGTGGGCGGAGGCGCTGCCCGGGTTTATCCAGGGCCAGGATCTGGTGGTGCCGCCGGGATTCTATTTCTGCATGGGCGACAACCGCATCGTGAGCCTCGACAGCCGGTACTGGGGATTCGTGCCGCGGGCGAACATTGTGGGGCGGCCGCTGTTCGTGTACTGGTCGTTCGAAACGCCCGAGTCGCAGGAGTATAAGACATCGCTGTCCGACCGTGTGGAGTGGATTCTGCACGAGACGATCCACTTCTTTGACCAGACCCGCTGGGGCCGCACGTTCCACCGAGTTCAATAACTATGAGCCGGATGGAGGAGTTGCTGTCCTCCGAGGAATCGGGCAAGCGAGCCGGGACGGCGTGGCGGAAGCTGGCCATCGCGGGCGGCCTGGCGATCCTGCTGGTGCTGGCGCTGGTGCTGCCGCCGCTGGTCAACCTGAGCAAATACCGGCGGTCGATCACCGCGAGCATGTCGGAAGCGCTGGGGCGGCCGGTGGTGGTGGGCGGGATGCAGCTGCGGCTGCTGCCCATGCCCGGCATCGTCATGAGCGATTTCACGGTCGATGAAGATCCGGCGTTCGGGTATGAGCCGGCGCTGCACGCCAACTCGGTGGTGGCGTCGCTGCGGCTGACCTCGCTGTGGCGGGGGCGGCTGGAAGTGAGCCGCATCAGCCTGGACGAAGCCAATCTGAATCTGGTGCGGAACCCGGAGGGGCAGTGGAGCATCGGGTCGGTGCTGCTGCGGGCGTCGCAGATTCCGAATGCGCCGACCGGCGAGCGGCATGCGGGGGCGCGGCCGCGGTTTCCTTACATCGAGGCGAGCGACGCGCGGATCGACTTCAGGGACGGGATCGAGAAGAAGCCGTTTTCGCTGATGAACGCGGAGTTCTCGATGTGGCAGGCGAGCGGGGACGAGTGGCGTCTTCGTCTGGAGGCGCAGCCGGTGCGCACGGATCTGGAGCTGCATTTGTCCGACGCGGGCACCCTCCGGGTGGAGGGGTCGCTGCGGCGGGCTGACAATCTGCTGGCCATGCCGGTGGACCTGAACGCGGAGTGGAGCGGCGCGCAGCTGGGGCAGGTCACGCGACTGCTTGCCGGGGTGGACAGCGGATGGCGCGGCGACCTGAACGCGACCACCACGATCGGCGGAACGGGCGGCGATCTGCAACTGCAGACGCGGGTGCGAATCGCCAACCTGCGGCGACAGGAGTTTCAGCCGCCCAACACGGTGAACGTGGACGCGACCTGCCGCAGCGAATACCACCACGTGGCGCGGCGTCTCGACAACATTACCTGCTTCTGGCCGGTGGGGAACGGGCACCTGCTGCTGACCGGCGCAGTGACTGAGGCCGATCCGGTGAACACCCATCTGCAGCTGGAAATCAACCAGGTTCCGGCATCGTTTCCGGTGCGGCTGCTGGGGCTGATGCGGGCCAATGCGCACAATGTGACGGCGACGGGAGCGATCAACGGGAAATTCAACTGGGGCGATGGGCAAGATGTTTCGCCCAACACCAGGACCCGGGATACGCTGACCGGGGATGCCATGGCCAGCGGTGTGTCGCTGAGCTATCCGGGCGGAGCGCTGGAGCTGCCGGCCATGCATTTTGTGGCGGAGGCGCCACTCCCGCCGAAGACGAAGGGGAAGAA
>JBAUGH010000727.1:0-2370 GCA_049679565.1 Acidobacteriaceae bacterium | reverse complement strand
GTCCAGGGTGTACGCCACGTAGAAAATGCTGCCGTACGGATGATCGTCTTCGCCATCCCGGATCAACAGCGTGCCGGCGGTCGCCGTATAGTGCAGCGTCTGCCCGTTCAGGTTCAGGTCGTGCTTCGTCACCGAGCTTTTTTCCGGCGGAATCGGGGGCGTTGCTTCCGGCTTATTGCCGCCCTCACTGCCGGCCTGCGGCTGATCCGGCCGCGGGCGCCTTTCCTGACCCTGAACCGCCTGCAATGTGCCGAACACGAACAATGCCCCCAGTGCGAGGGCACACGATCTGCGCTTCAACTGGCTCACCGTAACCTCCGAGGTATGAAGATAGGACTGTGTTGAGGGGAATCCGGCCGGCAAATGCAGCCGTTCCTCAGGGGACGTATCCGTTGCGGATTAAGTCTCACCCCGAAACACAAATTATGGCAAGTTTCCGCCGCCCCCGGGAGGGGCAGCGCGTCGGCTCATGGCCGGTCACCGCTTCCGCTTTGCGTCCCGCTCTAGGTTCCCGTTCCGCGGATCACCACATTGGCCGTCTGCAGCATGATGCGCAGGTCCAGCCAGAACGTCCAGTTCTCCACGTACGCCGTGTCCAGCGCGATATACCGGGCAAACGATGGATCGTGCCGCGCCTGCACCTGCCACAGCCCGGTCAGTCCCGGCATCACTTCCAGCCGGCGGAAATGCTCCAGCTCGTACTTCGCCACTTCCGAAACCAGCGGCGGCCGCGGTCCCACCAGGCTCATCTCCCCGCGCAGGATGTTCAGGAACTGGGGCAGCTCGTCCAGGCTGTACTTGCGCAGCACCCGCCCCAGCCGGGTAATCCGCGGATCGTTCGACAGCTTGAACAGGATCCCGTCCCGCTCGTTCAGCGCGGTCAGATCGCTCTTCATCGTCTCCGCGTTCTTCACCATGGTCCGGAACTTGAAGCAGGGAAACACCCGCCCCCGCTTCCCGATCCGGTCGGAGATGTAGAACACCGGCCCTTCGCTCTCCAGCTTCACCGCCGCCGCAATCACCAGCATCAGCGGCAGGGTCAGCGCCAGCGCCGCCAGCGAGAGCGCGATATCCGCCACCCGCTTGCAGAACAGCCCGATCGCCCGCGGCTCCCGCCGGTGCAGCGCCGCCACCGGAAAGATCCCCATGTACTCCACCCGCGCGTTGGTGGTCAGATCGCCGTAGTAGCCCGCGATCGCGCGGACGTCGATATCCAGGTCGCGCGCGTCCTGCACCAGCCGAATCGCCGCGTCGGTCGGATAAAACTCCGCAATCACCAGCTCGTCCACGAAATGCTGCCGCGCCAGCTGGCGGATCTTATCCACCCCGCCCAGCAGCTCCTCCGGCCTGATCTCGCTGCTCACCGCGGCGCCCGGCGTCGCCACGAACCCCACGAACGCGTAGCCCAGCCGCCGCAGGCTCCGCAGTTGCCGGCTCAGGGCGTAGCTCAGCTGGTTCGTGCCCAGAATCACCACATTCCGCAGCTCTACCCCCTGCTCGAACTTGCGCAGCCGCGTATATCGCCACCACGTCCGCCGGATGCACAGCATGATCGCCGAGGCCGCCACCAGCAGCATCACCAGCAGCCGTGAAATCAGTTCCGCGTGAAACAGGTAGAGCACCCCGCACAGCATCAGCCCCGCCGTCAGGCAGCCCTGCAGCACCAGCCGCAACTGGTGGCTCATGGGCTCCGTCGGCATCGACGAGTACAGCCCGAACCGCCGCGCCACCAGCACGTAGGCCAGCACAAACCAGCACGCATAAACGATATCCACCGGCGTGGTCAGCAGCACCGTCGAGATGCGCAGCGCCGGCATCCGCGGGATCAGATAACCCCTCACCGCCAGCGCCAGCCCGGACGCCACCAGGATGCTCACCACGTCCCCGGCGATCAGCAGCGCGGTGGCGGCTGTTTCCGGACCGATGATCGTCCGCCGCGCCGGTCCCGGAATCTGCAGGACCGGTGCTTTAGCTCTGTTCTGCCCGCGATTGCGCAGGTACTCAGAGGTAGCCATATTCCTTCAGTCCTGGCCATTCTGCTGCGGCCGGGTGAAGCAACTCTCTATCAGGATCGAGCCAGAGCCCATGGTCGTTCTGCACTCAGATGCGAAACATGAGTTGAAGATGCTTGACGCAACGATCGCGATGACGTTTGTCTGGATCCGGCGGAATCCAGCCAGACGCAGGGGGGGGCCCGCTGTTGGTGGCCAACGACCCGGTATTCGAAACATACCATCAATCGCGCCCCCTTTGCACCGTCTTCACCCCGCCCGAACCCCCGGCGGCAGCATCTGGCGCAACCCTCCCCGAGTTCTGTCCTTTACGCGCCACAATAACCGACCACCCCGCCACGCTGCAATGGGTTTTCAT
>JBAUGH010000726.1:0-3103 GCA_049679565.1 Acidobacteriaceae bacterium | reverse complement strand
CCACGTGTGAGTGTGGACGATGGAGAGGCCGGAGAGAGAAAGCTGCTGCAACAGGTTAAGGGAGAAAGTTTCGAGGGCGGTTTTGAACTTTTCCTGAGTGCCATTGGTGATGGCAGACCAGGGCTCGGCGCCACGGATGTGGAGATTGCCGTGGTCGGCGTATTGATCGCCCCAGCAGTGGACTTCGACTTCAATGGAGCGGGCGAGCTCGCGGGAGAGGTATTCGACGTGGACGCCAGCTCCGCCGTAGACGTTCGGCGGATATTCACGAGTCATGAGACCAACGCGCACGGGGCTGCTCCGTTATTCAGTACTCAATCCACAGTACACAGTGCACAGCCGTCAGGAAAGACGGGCGGCGGCGCCGGCCACAACATGTGGGACTGGTTCGAGCCGAAAGGCTGAGGAGGGTGGACGGACCGGACCCCGAGATCGGGGACTGGCGCACAGTTGTGTGCGACGCGGCTCGCTGAGGCGACCGGTCCGAAACCTGTCAGCGCCCCCTGACGCAGTCGGCCAGCGGGAGCACGAAGCCGAAGAGCGCAACGGTGACGGAGGTCGCGGTGAGGGCGGTGATGAGGTTGAGGCTGGCGGCGATGGCGCCGGTAGCGGGAACCTGCGCGGCGATGGCGCACAACGCGAGGGCAACCGAAGCGAGAGCGAACTCGCTCAGGTCGGAGTGGTTGAGGCGATGACGGAAAGGTGGGTTCAGGGTCATCGATGCGTCCTCCTGTTTTCCGCGCGGAGTGTTCGCGAAAAGCGGCTGCAGCTTTGAATGAACGATTGTGGGCCGGGGACCGAGCTGCCGCAATGGCGGAGGAGTCACTCCGGAGCGATCCTGCGGGAAGGGGGCGCAGGGTTACTGCAGAAGGTGCCGTGCGGCGGGCGCGGTGGAAGTGCGCCGGACCTGAATGTGGCAGAGTTGGAGTGGCACCAGGAAAAGATGGGGATCGAGTCGAATCGCGGCATCCTGACGGCGGACCAGCTCCGGCGGGAGATCAGTGCGCGCAATCTGGACCACGGGCGGGAATTTGGGCACGAAGTCTCGTACGGGCCCTCGGCGAGCGTCATTTTTCATGAGGCGGATGGCGTACACGGCAATTTTCTGCCGGCTTCATGGCGGCGTATTCAGGCCGACCCGGCGTGGAAGCAGCGGATGGCGAAGGTGTATACGGCGAACCGCTATGTTCCACGAGCGCAGGATCGGCGGCGCGGGGAACTGGACTGCGCGAACAGCTCCGACGCGCTGCTGATGTACATTTTCTGTTACCCGGGCGTGCTGCGGCGGCCGCAACTGTGCTCGCTGCTCGGCGTTTCAGCCGGTCTGAGGCCGGAATTCGGCTTTCGGCCAGCGACTCCGCTGGCTGGCGGCAAAGCGGACCGAACGGAAATCGACATGCGGCTCGGCGATTTGCTGGTCGAGGCGAAGCTCACGGAAGGAGATTTCCAGCGCGGTCCGGCGCGCCTGTTGGCGCGCTATCGCGATACGGATGAGGTCTTCGACACGGAACGGCTGCGCATTGCGAACGGCAGCGTAGACTCGTGGCAACTGGTGCGCGGAGTGCTGGCAGCGCACGCGCTTGCGAGTTCGTTCTTCGTGTTCTGCGACAGCCGGCGGCCCGACCTGATGGAGCGATGGTTCGAGGTGATGGGCGCGGTGAGGCCGAGTTCGCTGCGAACCCGGCTGGGCCTGAGAACGTGGCAGGAGATTGGGGCGACGCTGCCGAAGGCTGTGCGGCGGTTTCTCGGGGAGAAGTATGGCATCTGAAGGAGAGCCCCGGCTGCGCTGGTTACTGCTCGACCTGAACTCCTACTTCGCGTCAGTCGAACAGGAGCTGCGGCCGGAGCTGCGCGGCCGGCCGATTGCGGTGGTTCCGGTGATGGCGGATACCACCTGCGCGATCGCCGCCAGTTACGAGGCGAAAGCCTTCGGGGTCCGCACCGGCACACAGATTGGCGAAGCGAAGCGGATGTGCCCGGGCCTGATGCTGGTAGAGGCGCGGCATGAGATCTATGTTGACTTCCATAACCGGGTGGTGGAAGCGGTGGAGCTTTGCATTCCGGTCGCGGCGGTGCTGTCGATTGATGAAATGGCGGCGCGGCTGATCGGGCGCGAACAGCCCTTGTCCGCGGCGCTCGACCTGGCGAGACGCATCAAGGCTTCGATCCGGGAAAACGTGGGTTCGACACTGCGGTGCTCTGTCGGTTTGGCGACGAATCGGTACCTGGCCAAGATCGCCTCGGATCTGGACAAGCCGGACGGGCTGGTGGCGCTGACCAGGGACCTGATCGAGACGGCGCTGCACCGGCTTACGCTGCGCGATCTTCCCGGCGTGGGCGCGCGGATGGAGAAGCGGCTGCACGAGCGGGGCATTCGGACGATGGCGCAGTTGCTGGCGCTTGATCACGAGCAGATGAATCATGTTTGGGGCGGGGTGGGCGGGGAGAAACTGTGGCACTGGCTGCGCGGGGAGGACTTCCTGGATCCGGAGCTCGAACACCAGAAGTCCATCAGCCAGAGCCATGTACTGCCGCCGGCGCTGCGGACAGAGGACGGCTGCTATGCCGTGGCGCATAAGCTGCTGCACAAAGCGGCGATGCGGCTGCGGACGGCACGGCTGTGGGCAACCCACGTCACGCTGACGATCAAATACACGGCGGCCAAAGGAGAGGCGGAGGGCCGGCACAGCTCCGGCCTTCTTCAGACGACATGGTCGCAGGGACTTTCTGTGATCGAGTGCCAGGACAACCAGACACTGGTGGAAGCGCTGCAGAAGCTATGGGCAGCGCGGCCGCGGGACGAGAAGCATCGGAAGCCGTTCTACATCGGGGTTTGGCTGGGCAACCTGGTGCCGGATCATTTGCATACGCTGAGCTTGTTCTCGAATCTCGAGACGGAGAGCAAACGGACGCGGCTGACCAGCACCATGGATGCCCTGAATCAGAAATACGGCACGGCGACGCTGTTTCCGGCGAGCATGCTGTTGGCGCGGGCGGCGGCGCCGACACGGATCGCGTTCGCCAGCATCCCGGATTTGTTCTGACCCGGGATCGGCGGGGGATCGGAGGCCGGGCATGGGAAAACGTTGTCTCAGTTCTGTCC
>JBAUGH010000725.1:0-2975 GCA_049679565.1 Acidobacteriaceae bacterium | reverse complement strand
GTAAAAATGCGGCGCGGCGCAACCGCAGCGATTCGCCCTATCAGGGGCGGACAGCACAGAAAGACAACCCAACACAACTCATTATCAAGCAGGCCGTGGACTTCCTCATCCGGCAGGTCGAGGCGGGCAAGAGCGAAACGCTCGCCGCGTATCTGACCGCGATGGCGCGGTTCCACAATTACAGCTTTGGCAACATCGTTGCCATTGCGCGGCAGCGGCCCACGGCTACGCGCGTGGCGGGATTCGGCACATGGAAGGAGATGGGCCGTTTCGTGAAACAGGCGAGAAAGGCATCCAGATTCTCGCGCCGATGATCGGCTACCGGCGGAGGAACGCCGAAGCCGCGCAAAACACCGATGCCGACGGCAGCACCAAGCAGCCGCCGGTGTTGATCGGTTTTCGCGCCGTGTATGTGTTCGACGTGGCGCAGACCGAGGGCGAAGACCTGCCGGAGTTCGAGCACAACATTACCGGCGAAGTAGGCAGGAAACGCGAACTGCTCATTGATTTTCTGGCACAGCAAAACATCGCGCTTGAATTCAACGAACGGATTGCACCTGCTTTGGGCGTGAGCTACGGCGGCAAGATCGCTTTTCTTCTCGGCCAGACGAAGCCGGAGGAGTTTGTCACCTTGGTTCACGAGACGGCGCATGAACTCTTGCACAAGGCAGAGCGCCGCACCTTCACCACGGC
This sequence comes from Acidobacteriaceae bacterium, assembly GCA_049679565.1. Lineage (GTDB taxonomy): Bacteria > Acidobacteriota > Terriglobia > Terriglobales > Acidobacteriaceae > Palsa-343. The sequence goes on along the minus strand of JBAUGH010000725.1, from coordinate 2,282 downwards.
AACTGTGCGCGAAACAGAACCTGCGGCGAAGATGCGGCCATTGCTGCGATCATTTATCGTTAGCAGTATGAACAGCAGGAACAGACATCGCTTTTGGTCATGGCTATTCTGTGCGTTGCTGTTCTGGCTTCACCTTCGGAAGAAGGGGCGACGCACCTCGGCTCCTCGTTCCCAAGGGACCTGTAGCAGGCAAAATTGGCTGAAATTTGCACAATTGCCCTGCACAGTTCCTACACAGCCAAACATTGGCATGTTATGTGCAATGAAAAGAATGTGATACGAAAGTTTTATCACCCGCTCAGGATGACACTTGTTTGTTCTTCGGGATGGAAGTGGGTGTGGATTTCTTCGGCGGTGCGGGGTGGGACGACGGCGGCTAACGCTTCGAGGGTGGCTTCGGCGACGCTGCGCAGGCTGCCGAAGTGCTCCAGCAGGCGCTGGCGGGTGCGCGCGCCTACGCCGGGGATCTCCAATAGTTCGGAGGTGCGGTCGCGCATTTCGCGGCGCTTGCGATGGTAGGCGATGGCGAAGCGGTGCGACTCGTCGCGGATGCGCTGGATGAGGTGCAGGACCGGGCTGCGGCGGTCGAGGACGATGGGCTCGTCCTCCTGGCCGTAGAGGTAGATGATTTCTTCTCGCTTGGCAATGGACGCGAGCGGCTGGGTGGTGAGGCCGAGCGATTCGAGCGCTTCGGCGGCGGCGTGGAGCTGGCCGAGGCCGCCGTCGATGAGGATTAAGCTGGGGGCCTTCTGCTTCTCCTCGACGACGCGCTTGTAGCGGCGGGCGACTACCTCGCGCATGGAGGCGAAGTCGTCCACGCCCTCGACGGTTTTGATTTTGAACTTGCGGTAGTCGCTCTTCTTCATCTCGCCGTCTTCCCAGACGACCATGGAGGCGACGGTTTCCGCGCCCTGGATGTGGGAGATGTCGAAGCACTCGATGCGGCGGGGCGGCTCTTCGAGAGTGAGCGCGTCCTGCAGGGCGTCCTGAATGGCTTTGCGGCTGGGGGCGAGGACGCGGAAGCGCTGGTCGTAGCTCTGCTTGGCGTTTTGCCCGGCGAGGTCGACGAGCGATCGCTTGTCGCCGCGCTGGGGGACGGCGATCTCGACACGATGCTTCGTGTGATCGGCCAGCAGGCCGGCCAGGACCTGACGATCAGGGAAATTGACGGGGACGTAGATGCTTGTGGGGACGTAGGGCTGGTCGATGTAGATCTGTTTGAGCAGGGCGGAGAAGAAGGATGCGGGATGGAAGAGGTTCTGGCCCACCCTGTCGCCAGAAACAGGCGACAAGGGTAGGGCACCCGGGTCGGTGGTTTGTTGGTTTTCACTCAAGCCAACGGCTGGCTTGAATGGGGCACCCGTCTGTTGATCTCCACCGGCATCGGCTTCGGGGATTTCGGCGACGAAGTCGGGCAGGTCTTCCCAGAAGAACTCGCGGCGGTCGACAATTTTGCCGCCGCGCATGTGGAAGAGGTTCACCGCGATCATGCCGTTCTCGGAGTGGAAGCCGAAGACGTCGGCATCGTCGTCGTCGGCGGAGGCGATGCGCTGCTTCTCCTGGAGCTGGTCGATGGTGACGAGGAGGTCGCGATACTTCGCGGCCAGCTCGAACTGTTCGGCGACAGCGGCCGCTTCCATGCGCTCACGCAGGGATTTGTTCAGCTCGCCGGTGCGGCCTTCGAGAAAGAGCTGCGCGTCGCGTACGGCTTCGGTATAGATCTCCGGTGTGGTGAGCCCCTGGACGCAAGGCCCCAGGCAGCGGCCGATGTAGTACTGCAGGCAGGGGCGAGGGTGGTCGCGGGAGAGGTCGACTTTGCAGCTGGGGATGAGGAAGCTGCGGTGGATGAGGTCGACGACGCGATAGGCGAGGTTGCCGGGAAAGTAGGGGCCGTAGTAGACGCTGCCGTCTTTGCGGAGGCGGCGGGTGACGAAGACTTTGGGGTAGCGATCGGCGAGGGTGAGCTTGACGTAGGGGTAGGTCTTGTCGTCGCGCAGCAGGATGTTGAAGCGGGGCTTGCGCTGCTTGATGAGGTTGTTCTCGAGGGCGAGCGCCTCGTGCTCGTTATCGACGAGGATGTAGTCCACGTCGACGGCGGCGCGCATGAGGGAGCCGGTTTTGGCGTTGGCCTGGTTGGCTTCGAGCAGGTAGGAGCGGACCCGCGAGCGCAGGTTTTTGGCTTTGCCGACGTAGATCACCTCGCCGTCGGCGTTTTTGTAGAGGTACACGCCGGGCCGGGCGGGGAGAGTGCGAATCTTGTCGTGTAAGTCCCTGGGGGCCCT
>JBAUGH010000724.1:0-1520 GCA_049679565.1 Acidobacteriaceae bacterium | reverse complement strand
ATTTCACGACCACCGCTGTGGGTCCCAATCGCCTGGTGATGACCGGCGAGGCGATGCCGGTGAAGCCGACGGCCGATCCCGCCACCCAGGAGCGCCAGGTCGGCGTGCAGTTCCGCGCCGAATTGCTGGCCGAAGCCGAAGGCGGCTCAGTCTCCTCCAGCGGATCGACGCTGCACATCCAAAACGCGAATCGCGCCGTGCTGAAGGTTGTCGCGGCCACGCGTTTCCGCATTCCGGATCCCGAGGCGCAGTGCCGCCGCTATTTCGCCATAGCGAACAAGTCCTGCCAGACCCTCCTGCGCCGCCACGTCGAGGACTATCAAAGCTACTTCCGCGGCTGCGACATACATCTCTCGGACGCAACGGATCCGCTCTACGACACCCCGACCGACCAGCGGCTGGAGCGTGTGCGCAACGGCGCGGAAGACCTCCACCTGGTCGAGACGTACTTTCAGTTCGGACGCTACCTGCTGATCTCCTCGAGTCGCCCCGGCACCCTCGCCGCCAATTTGCAGGGCATCTGGAACGACAGTCTCGATCCCCCGTGGGGTTCGAAATACACCGTCAACATCAATGCCGAGATGAATTACTGGATCGCCGAGCGCGCCAACCTCGCCGATTTGCATCCCCCGCTCTTCGATCTGCTCGACAGCACCCGCCCGGCCGGAGCCGTGACCGCGCAGAAGTATTACCACGCCCGCGGCTTCGTCGTGCATCACAACACCGACCTCTGGGGCGACGCCGTCCCTATCGACGGTATTCACTCCGGCATTTGGGCGATGGGGGCTGCCTGGCTCTCGCTCCACCTCTGGGATCATTACGACTACAGCCGCGACCTCACCTTCCTCCGCGAACGCGGCTATCCGCGCCTGCGCGAGATCGCTGAGTTTCTCCTCGATTATCTGGTGCCCGCGCCCGACGGCTTCCTCGCCACCGGCCCGTCTCTTTCTCCCGAAAATAGTTATGTGCTCCCTGACAGCTCCGTCCATAGCTTGTGCATGTCGCCCGTCATGGATATCGAAATCACCCGCGCAGTCTTCCGTCGCGCAACCCAGGCGGCCGAGCTTCTGAACCTCGATCCGGATTTGCGCGTGCGCGTCGCCGCCGCTGCGCAGCGCCTGCCCCCCTTTAAAATCGGCAGCACGGGCGCTCTCCAGGAGTGGCAGGTGGACTACCGCCAGCACGAGCCTGGTCACCGTCACATCTCGCATCTCTGGGCTCTGTTTCCTGACGACCAGATCAGCCTCCGCGGCACGCCGGACCTCGCCGTGGCCGCGCGCAAGGTTCTCGAACAGCGGCTCGCTGCAGGCGGAGGCAGCACCGGCTGGAGCCGCGCCTGGATCGTCGCCTGCTGGGCTCGCCTCGAGCAGGGAGAGCTCGCCTGGCAGAACCTGCAAAAGCTCCTGCAGTTGTCAACGCTCCCCAATCTCTTCGATGTCTGCGGCATCAAGCCAACTTCCTACTCTCAAATCGACGGTAATCTCGGAGGACCGTCCGCCATCGCCGAGATGCTGCTGGCC
>JBAUGH010000723.1:0-3340 GCA_049679565.1 Acidobacteriaceae bacterium | reverse complement strand
TCTATAAGCTGGCCTCTGAGCAGGGAACGGATGCGTTCGTCGATCTCAGCAACGAGAAGAATCTCGAAGGCCGGCGCATGAGCTACGCGCTGGACAGCCTGAATGACATTTCAATGCAGGTCAATCGCATCAATTTCGATGCGATGGCATTTATGTCCCAGAGCCGCTACTGGGAGGCGGAGACACTTTTACAGCAGGCGCGGCGCCTCGATGCGAATAATGCTTTCACCCTGAACAATCTGGGAGTGGCCAGCGAATCCATCGGCGACTACGACAACGCTCTGCGCTATTACGATGCCGCGGCAGGCCAGAATTCCCATGAGCCGGTGGTGGTCACCGTAGCAGCAGAGTGGCGCGGCAAACCTGTCAGCGCGGTCGCTTCCGACAACGCTCGCCGCCTGGAAGCGCGTATGCAGCAACTCAACAGCAGCCAGGCGCGTGCTGCCCTGCTGGCTTCGCGCGGAGTCAACGCGCTGAACCAGAATGACTGGAATACGGCCCGCAGGGATTTTGTCGAAGCCTACTCGCTCGACCCCTACAGCGCCTTCTCACTGAATAACGCGGGCTACGTCGCGGAACGGGATGGAGACATCGAGACCGCGCAGCTTTTCTATCAGAAAGCGCGTTACGCTGATGATGCCGGCGCGAAGGTGGGGTTGGCCACGCGGATGACGGCGGAGGGAAATGCGCTCGGGGTCGTCGCCGACTGGAACGATCAGGAAACCGAGAGCAAACTCGAGCAGCAGCGAGAGATCCGGCACGAACAGAAGGGCCCGATCGAACTTCTGCATCGTAATGGCACGCCGGTCGCAACCTCGCAGGAGCAGACGCCGCCGTCCGGGGATCAGGCTCCGCCGGTCTCGATACAAAACGTTCCACAGATTCCACAATAGATTTTTCCCCCGGGGATGTCTGCCTCATGTCCAATTCTGCTGATACATCTGCCTCCGAATCGATGTTTCTCCTGTCCAGGCTCCTGCTTCCCGCCCAATCCGCCGGCGCTCACTTTCCCTGGACCAGCAACGGCTTCGGTTCGGGCTGCGCTGGCATCAGCCGCGAGCGCTTCGATGAGATGGTTGCGCTCGCCCATGCGAACCACGTGATCGTCCGCGCCCTGACCGTGTTTCGCGGGATTGTGCAGCAGGCGCAGGACGAGCGGCGCATAGCATGGGCGGACAGTGCTCTGGCGGAGGAACAAGCCCGCATCCAGGCGGCGTTGGCTGTCCTGAGGGCCATCTGCGAGGCGTTCGAAGCCAGGGGCCTGGACGTGACCGTTATCAAATCCCTCGATCACTGGCCGGACCTCGGCAGCGATATCGATCTGTATACGAACGCCGATCCGGAGATCGTGATCGGCTTGATGAAGGGCGCGTTTCGTGCCCGCCTTGCGCCGCGCAGCTGGGGCGATCGTCTTGCGCACAAATGGAATTTTCTCCTTCCCGAGTTGCGGGAGCCGATCGAGATTCACATCGGCCGCCTCGGCCAGACCGGCGAACAGGTAGAGTTTGCGGCAGCCATTCCGCGACGGGCGCGCACCGTCACGATCCAAGGCCACTCCTATCGCGTGCCCTCGACCTCCGACCGTCTCATGATCTCGACCCTGCAGCGTATGTATCGGCACTTCTATTTCAGGCTTTGCGACATCCTTGACAGTGCCGGGCTGGTGAACGACGGGGCGCTGGACTACGCAGACCTTGAGCGCGCCGCCAGTGCCGCCGGCATTTGGGAAGGGGTTGCGACCTATCTGAAAATAGTTTCCGATTATGTAAAGAAATACCGCGGCGCGGCGCTCGATCTACCCGAGCCTGTCCTGACCTCGGCACGATTTGGGGCCGAGCGCATTTACTTCGCGAATGATTTCCTCCGCATCCCGCTGGTTCCGCATTCAGCCAGCCTTTACAGTTCCCAGTTGACGGGGTTACTCCGCAGGCGCGAACTGCACAGCAGCGCGCGTCTCGGTTTGCTCCCCTGGCTGGCGACAGCTGCCATGGTCGGTCAGAAGATCACCGGCAGCGACAAGGGCATCTGGTAGAAGAGCCGGGCTGGATCGCGCTGCAGGGAACCTGACCCGCGCTGACCCTGTAGCATGACTTCGATGGCTCTATCGAGCAGGCGCGCTTTCCTGCGGTTCTCTATGTTGTCGCTCCCGGAAATGATTCTGCCGGGGCGGGGGCAGGGCCGCACAGGATCGACCCCATTTGTCCTGTCGCCGGGCACGCCGCCGACTCTCCACCGATTCATCGACCCGCTGCCGATTCCCCCGCGAATCCAGCCCCATGGCAGGAGCGCGGGTGCGCTGCTGTATTCGGTGCGCATGCGGGAGTTCCGAAAGCGGCTCCATTCCCAGCTGCCGGCGACGCGGCTGTGGGGATATGAAGGGCAGTATCCGGGGCCGATATTCGAGGCGCGCCGCGGACAGCCGATTGCCGTGGAGTGGATCAACGATTTGCCGGCGCAGCATCTGTTCCCCGTCGATCGTCACATTCACGGAGCCATGCCTCCATCGCCGGACGTGCGAACCGTTCCGCATCTGCACGGCGCCCGAACCACCTCGGCCAGCGATGGGCTGCCGGAAAAGTGGTTCACACCGGGCGAGTCTGTGGTCTACCACTACCCCAACGACCAGCAGGCTGCGCCACTCTGGTACCACGATCACGCGCTGGGGATCACAAGGCTGAATGTGTATGCCGGGCTTTCGGGATTTTATTTCCTGCGCGATGAACGCGAGCTGAGCATGGATTTGCCCAGCGGCGATTTCGAAGTCCCGCTCGTCCTCCAGGACCGGGACCTGGACGAGGAGGGGCAGCTGGTCTATCAACCCACCTTTGACGATGCAAAGCCGCTGCCTGCCGGAGTGTGGGGGTCAGAGTTCTTTGGAGGCGTGCCGGTAGTCAACGGCGCGATTTATCCGCTGCTGGAAGTCGAGCCCTGCCGCTACAGACTGCGCCTTCTGAACAGCTCGAATTCGCGGTTCTACGATCTCTACCTGAACCTGGCTAAAGGTCCGACCGAGATTCCGGCGCTGGTCGATTTCCTCCAGATCGGCAGTGATGGAGGCTTGCTGGGCCAGCCCGTTTCCATGCAGCGGCTGCTGCTGGCTCCGGCTGAGCGAGCCGATTTGATCGTGGATTTTTCTGCCCTCCAGGGAAGAACGATTACTCTCGCGAACCGGGCGCCAGCTCCTTATCCGGGCTGGAGTCAGTTGAAGGCGCACTACCCGCCTTTGTATGAGCTCCTGCAGTTTCGGGTCACGCGGCCCCTCTCCGCGAGAGGGAAGAGCTTCAGCCTGCCGGGGAAGATCGACCTCCCTCGCTACGATCCGGCAGCGGCGGTCCTGACC
>JBAUGH010000722.1:0-2569 GCA_049679565.1 Acidobacteriaceae bacterium | reverse complement strand
GTCTTCGCGCTCACCGGCGAGCACCGCGATCTTCCCCAGCGGGCCAAACTTGTCCTCATAGGACACCAGCAGCACGAACTCTCCCTCCCGCACCCCGCTTTGCTGCCACTCAGCCTCCGAGTACCGTCTGCCGTTCAGATTGAACTGGTTTGTCTTGTTGACCAGTTCCCGCACGCGTCCATCGCCTGATGGCGGGTCGAAATGCGCCGTGAGCACCGCCTCTGCCCGGGAAAGAAACATATCCTGCTGCGCCCCGCCGACGGATTCCCCCGGCAGTTCCGCGGACGCTCGGATACTCGCCAGCCGCAGTCGGTCCTCTTCTTCCACCTGACGCTTGCCGAACAGATTGCGCAGCGTCCGAAAGAGCCCGAGCGTTGCCGTCGCATCGTTCTTCGGAAACAGCAGGCAGCTGATTTCCGGCCACACCGCCTTCACCTCCGCCAGTTCCATTGGGTTATCGTCAATGAAAACCACGCTGTCGGCGCCAATATTCCATGTGGCCAGTATCCGACTAACCGACTCCGATTTCGGCTTCCAGTGAACTTCCATCGGAAAGATCTGGTCACCTGACAGGTGAATGTCGCGCCGCTGAAACACCTTCTCCACATTCTCCGGATCGTTCTTGCTCGCGACCCCCAGCAACACTCCCTGTCCCGCCAAACCAGCCAGCAACTGCTGATACAGGCCGTGTAGCTGCGCATGATGATCCAGATCCCAGGCCACCGCCTCGGCGCCGATTTCCCCCACCAGACCACGCCACAAAGTGTCGTCGAGATCGGTGATCAGGCCCTTCTTCGGCATGGCCGGCAGCAGCAGACGAGCCAGCGCGCCGCCCACCGCATCGGCGTGACCGAGAGAATAAGGATGACCCGTCAGCAATTCGGATCGCAGATCGAAGCGTCGCTCCGCCGGAGACTGTTCCAGCAACCGCTGACTGCTCGCGAGCACAACTCCGGGGAGCGCTCCTACCCGTGCCGCGAACTGCGCGAGGCCCGACCGGATCGCCAGTTCCGCTTCTCCGGCCTCGTCATCCCGCGTGTGAAATGCAGGAGCCAGAGGTAATGTCGGCAACGCCACCGCGACCGGCACCCTCCGGCCCGCCACTTCGATCGCCCTACCCAGCCGGGCCAGCGCAGAATGCACTTGTGCAACGATCTCGGTCTCCTGCCGAGGCCCCCAGCCCCCGAGCGTGCGATAGCCGAGCCGCGCGTCCAGGTCCGGCCACTCGACAACAACCGCCGCTCCCTGCACTTCTCCGGGAAGCTCCTGCTCCAGCGTCCCGGCAAGATCGCCATACAGCCCGGTGCTCACCTTTACCCGGCGTCCCGGCAAACCCCGCTGCAGGTGAGCCGCCAGAAATGTCTCGAGATGAAGGGGCGAGAAGCCGCAACCCAACAGGACCGGGTAGGCAGCCTCGCTGCCCGAAGCCCCGGCTTCATTCAGAATTTGCAGCGCGTCAGCCAGTTTCACAAAGTAATTTCAACTACATTGCCGGGCTATGACCGGCACGCTGCAGAGCGCAGTTGCCATTCGCCGGCTCCAGCGGGAACAGGACGAGAGCGATGATGCCGTGGCGCAGATCGTCCCAAAGGAACTCGGCGGCTGCGCCCGCAGTGGCAGTGTGGATCAGCGGTTGACTCTCTGCCCTTATTGCGCCTGTACCGTACCGGTCAGGTTTATAGCCGGAGAGGGAGCCGCCGAAGTGGTTCCCGAAGGGTTCGGCAACCCATTAGCCGTCAATGGGAACGGGTAGGGAAAAGGTATGTAGTTGTAGGATACGGGACACCCGGCCGCCACGTCCGCCGCGGATTCGCACCGGGTCAGCGTGGCCGGCTGGCTGGTGGAAACGAAGTAGTCCCGATTCAGTTGCACGTTGGCAGAGCACTGCTCCACCGTGATGACGTAGTTCGTGCTTGGGCCATTTCCCCAAAGATAGGCCGGGCTCGCTTTCTCATCGATGCCCCGTCCAATTTGCATGGGATCCGGGTAGCTTCCGCACACTTCATCCTGCAGTCCTATATCGGTCGCACCATTCTCAAATGTGTTGCCCCAGATGACTCCCGATCCGCCTCGGAGTTCCATCCAGTCGGAAGGGTTCATATTCATTCCATTGAACGTGTTGTTGTAAATCTCCCACCAGCGCGACCAGACCATGCCCGCCGTGCCATGCTGATCGACCTGTCCGTAATTGATTGTGTTGTCGCGGACCACCGTGCGCGCGCCGTAATAGGACTGAACGAGATTGTTGTATGCCTGCCCGGAACAGCTCGTGCAGTTCGAAGTATTGGCCTCGATGAACACCATGCTCGCGCTGCCCGGGACGACATCGTTTGTCCAACCGTACGTCCCGCTGTCCGCCCCGTAGGCGACGACGTGGATCATCTCGGCAGAACTGCCCGCGCTCAGTGTGTTGTGATCGATCAGTACCGCCCCGTACCCATTTTCATTGCTGTCGGTTTCGATCCACGTTCCCGCGCCGCTGCTGGTAAAGGTGTTGTCGTCAATTCGCGCCATCTTGGTGGTGCCGTCCCCCTGAACATCGAGTGTGGCGTTACTGCTTCCCCCCACA
>JBAUGH010000721.1:0-6440 GCA_049679565.1 Acidobacteriaceae bacterium | reverse complement strand
AGGCACGCGGATCCCGAGCACCGGAATCTGGAAGGCCGGAATCTGGAAGGTCTGGTGGTCGACGTGGAGATCACTGACTGGCCAACGGCAACGCGGCCGGCGCGCGGGCGGGTGATCGAAGTGCTGGGCGCGGAAGGTGATTTTGGCGTGGATGTGGAGATGGTGATCCGCAAGCACCATTTGCCGCGGGTGTTTCCGGAAGCGGTGCTCAAGGAAGCGCGGGAGGTGGCGCGGTTCGATCCGAAGGCAGCGGCGAAACGGCAGGATTTTCGCGGGCTGCCGATTGTGACCATCGACGGCGAGACGGCGCGGGATTTCGACGATGCGGTGCTGGTGCGGCACGGGAACGATGGCATGTGGGAGCTGCAGGTTCACATCGCCGACGTGGCCGAGTACGTGCAGCCGGGAACGGCGCTCGATCTGGAGGCGCGGCTGCGCGGGACGTCGGTGTACTTCCCGGACCGCGCGATTCCCATGCTGCCGCAGGAGCTCTCGACCGATATTTGCAGTCTGCGGCCGAGCGAGGAGCGGCTGGTGCTGTCGTGCCTGATGCGGATCGATCCGCAGGGCGAGATTCTGGACTACGAAATCTGCGAGGGCGTGATCCGCTCGGCGCGGCGGATGACCTACACCCAGGTGCATCGGATTCTGGAGGGCGATGCGGCGATGCGCGCGGAGTTTGCGCCGCTGGTCGAGGAGTTCGAGCGGATGCTGGAGCTGGCGCAGATCCTGAACCGGAAGCGCGACCGGCGCGGATCGATCGATTTCGATTTGCCCGAACCGCTGATCGAGTTCGACGAGTTTGGTGCGATGAAGTCGGTCACGCGGACGGAGCGGAACTGGGCGCATCGGCTGATCGAGGAGTTCATGCTGTCGGCGAACGAGTGCGTGGCGAGTTGGCTGGAGAACCAGGGCGTGCCTTCGCTGTATCGGATTCACGAGAAGCCGGAGCCGCGGCGGGTGGTGGAGTTCGAGGAGATTGCGGCAGCGTTTGGGTATTCGCTGGGGATTGGGAGTTTGCCGGTGCGGACGTTCCGGATGAAGGGCGAGCGAAGGGAGCAGCAGGCGCGGCGGGAGCAGGGACGCGGCGGCCATGGGGGTGGGCGGCCGGTGCGCGGGTATGAGGTGGCGGAGGAGATTGCGATTACGCCGCGGATGTATCAGAAGCTGACGGAGAAGATTGCGGGCAAGCCGGAGGAGCGGATTCTCTCCTATTTAATGTTGCGGTCGCTGAAGCAGGCGCGCTACAGCGAGAAGAACGAAGGGCACTTTGCCCTGGCCGCTCCGTGCTACACGCATTTCACGTCGCCGATCCGGCGGTATCCCGATTTGATCGTGCACCGCATCACGAAGGAACTGCTGGCTGCGAAAGTCGATGCTCACGGGTTACCGGCGAAAAACGAATCGCACGTGAAGGGTTCGCCGCCGTTGGGAATGGAGCCAGGCCGCGCGAAGCGCCGGTCTCTGCACGAGCAATCCTGGGAACCGATTCCCGAAGGCGAGTTGGCGGCGATTGCGCAGGAGTCGAGCGAGAACGAGCGGCGCGCAGCGGATGCGGAGCGGGAGCTGGTGGAGTGGAAGAAGATCCAGTTCATGCGCGACCGGGTGGGCGAGGCGTTTGGCGGGATGATTCTGAACGCCACGAAGTACGGGCTGTTTGTGGAGCTGGACGATTTGTTTGTCGAAGGGCTGGTGCCTCTGCAATCGCTGGGGATGTTCGACGGCGACCGCTATACCTATCGCGAGAATACGCGGCAGGTGATGGGGGATCGCTGGGGGCGGAAGTTTTCTGTCGGGCAGCGGGTGCGGGTGGTGCTGGATCGCGTGGATGGGGTGGAGAAGCGGCTGCAGTTCTCGATCCTCGATGAAGAGACCGCGACCGGGGGCAATGGGAAGCCTCCGGCGAAGAGCAAGCAGGCGCGGCGCGAGGAGAAGCGAGCGAAGGCGGCCCGCAAGGAAACGGCGGCGCAGGCGGTGAAGAGCGGGAAAAAGGGGAAATACCGCGCGCCCAAAGCGAGCTCGCTGAAGAAGAAAAAGCGGTAATGCCGGCCTTAGCGCCGGAAGGCAACGTGCCCCGCGCCGATCGTCAAGTGGACTCGTCCCTGAAGCTCGGCGCCCTCGAAGGGGGTGTTCTTCGACCTGGATTTGGAATCGGCTGCGCGGAAGATCCACTTTTCCGCCGGGTCGAAGAGCGTGACGTCGGCGGGTGCTCCGACGGCCAGGGTGCCGCAGCCTTTCAGGTTCAGCGCCTGCGCGGGGCGCGTGGTCAGCAGCGCGACAATTTTCGCGAGCGGCATTTTGTGGCGGACGTGCAGGACTGAGATCGCGAGGCCGAGCGCGGTTTCGAGGCCGGTGATGCCGTTGGGGGCGCGGTCGAATTCCTGCTCCTTCTCGTGGGCGGCGTGGGGAGCATGGTCGGTGGCAATCGCATCGATCGTGCCGTCAAGCAGGCCTTCGATCATGGCGGCGCGGTCGGATTCCGCGCGCAGCGGCGGGTTCATCTTCGCGTTCGTGTCGTAGTGGCCGATGCGCTCCTCGGTCAGCGCGAAGTGGTGCGGCGTGACCTCGCAGGTGACGTGGAGTCCCGACTTACGCGCAGCGCGCACCGCGTTGAGAGCTTTCGCGGTGGAGAGATGGGCGACGTGCAGGTGCGCGTCAGGGACCTGAGCGAGGAGGGCGATGTCGCGTTCGACGAGCGACGATTCGGCTTCGACGGGCATGCCCCGGAGTCCGAGTCGAAAGGCGAGCGCCCCGGCGTTCATGGAACAGCCGCCGGTCATGCGCGTGTCCTCAGCATGCTGAATGACGGGCAGGCGGGCCTCGGCGGCAGCGCACAGCGACGCGCTCATGACGGCATCGGCGAGGATAGGCTTGCCGTCGTCGGTGACGGCGATGGCGCCTGCATCGCGGAGAACGGCGTAGTCGGTCAGAGTTTCGCCGAGCGAGCCGCGGGTAGCCGCGGCGATGGGCAGCACGCGAATCGACGCGCCGCGCTCGGGCGCCTGCATCCAGCGGGTGATCTCGGGCGAGTCGTTCACCGGGAGGGTATTGGGCATCGCGCAGACGGTGGTGAATCCGCCGGCGGCCGCGGCTGCGGTGCCGGTAGCGATGGTTTCCTTGTAGCCCTGGCCCGGTTCGCGAAGATGGACGTGAATATCGAGGAAGCCGGGCGCAACGATCAGACCCTTCGCGTCGATGACCTCCGCGCCGGCGGCTTTGATTTTGCCGGGATTTTCGATGGCGGCGATTTTCCCATCGCGGAGGAGCAGGTCGCGTGGGGCATCGAGGCCGGAAGCAGGATCGACGATCCGTCCGCCGCGAATCAGAATGGGTTTCATGCGCGGGCGCCTTTCTTTGCCAGGGCACGGGCAACGAGAGCCATGCGGATGGGCACACCGTTGTGAACCTGCTGGGCGATGGCGGACTGCGGGCCGTCGGCAACTTCGCCGGTGATTTCCATGCCGCGGATGATGGGGCCGGGGTGCAGGATGAGCGCTTTGGGCGCGTGCGCGGCGATGCGATCGGCGTTGGCCTGATAGCGGGTGCGATAGTCGTCGAGATTGATCTCGAGGCCCGCGAGGCGCTCCGCCTGGATGCGCAGCATCATGACAATCGCCGACCGGCGGAGGGCGGCGTCGAAGTCGCGCTCGATAACGATGTTGGGCGCGAGGGTCGCGGCGCACTCGGGCAGCAGCGCGGGCGGTCCGCAGAGGATCACCTTCGCGCCGAGGCGCGGGAGCAGCAGCACGTTCGAGCGGGCGACGCGGCTGTGGAGGATGTCGCCGCAGATGGTGACGGTGGCACCGCGCAGAACTTTTTCGCTGACCGCGGAAGAGCGAATGCCGAGTCCCTGGAGGATGGTGCGGAGATCGAGCAGCGCCTGGGAGGGATGCTCGGCCATGCCGTCGCCGGCGTTCAGAACGGGCAGGCCGGTGGCGCGGGCGAGCACATACGGGCCGCCGGAACAGGGGCTGCGGAGGATGATGCATTCCGCGCCCAGCGCTTTGAGAGTGATGCCGGTGTCCTTGAGGGATTCGCCTTTCTCGATGCTCGAGGAAAGCGAGCTGACCAGGGTGGTGTCCGCGCCGAGAGCCTTGGCGGCCAGCTCGAAGGAGGTGCGGGTACGGGTGCTGGACTCGTAGAAGAGAAGGGCGACGCGGCGTTTGGCGAGACGATGCGCGCGGCAGAGCGGGTCTTCCCTCTCGAGCGCGTCGGCTGACTCGAGGATGCGGCGGACTTCGGCGACGGAGAAGTCGGTGGCGGAGATAGCCGACTGTGGATGGATGGGCTGCTGGAAAAAGGAGGGGGCCGCGGATCTTCCCTGCGTGCGAGATTGGGTCCGGGTTGCCATCTCCTCGATCGGTTGAATCAGCCGCGCCCCTCGGGGGTTCAAGCCCCTCTTGTCCTGCCTGTTCGGCACGGGCTGAAGCCGCGTGCCTTTCAAAACTGCTGCTACACCCGCTCCACGAGCAGCACCTGCTCGTCGTTGTCCACTTCGCGAAGCTTCACTTCGATGATCTCGCGCTGCGAGGTGGGGACGGTGCGGCCCACAAAGGTCGCCTCAATCGGCAGCTCGCGATGACCGCGGTCGATGAGCACCAGCAGCTGCACGCGGCGCGGGCGGCCATGATCGAACAGCGCGTCGAGCGCGGCGCGAATGGTGCGGCCGGTATAGAGCACGTCGTCGATCAGGATGACATCGCGGCCGTTGACGTCGAAGCCCAGCGATCCGGGAACCACAACCGGGCGGATGTCGCGGGTGGAGAGATCGTCGCGATAAAAGCTGATGTCGAGGACGCCGGTATCGACGGGACGCTTTTCGATGCTGCCGATCAGCGTGCCAAGGCGCTCGGCGAGGGGGACGCCACGGCGTTTGATGCCGACGAGGCCAAGGTTCTCCGCGCCGTTGTTCTTCTCGATGATCTGGTGCGCGAGGCGGACAAGGGTGCGCTCGATCTCAGAGGCGGACATGATCCGGCCTTTTTCGCGCAGTTTGAGAGTGGCTACGGTCTCCAGCTCAGACATATCGTAAAGGCGATGATACGGGGCGACGGTTCGCACCGCAAGACGGGAAGCGGGAGGAGGAGGCGCATTTTCTGTGAAGAAAAAGGGCGAATCTTCCGGGGGGATTTACAAGCTGCGCTGGGGGCGGGGGCGCGCGGCCAGCAGGCGTCCGGCGATGGCGCCGCCGGTGGCGGCAAACAGGACCATGCCGCAGGAGACGATGGCCGCGGTGAGCAGCTGGATGGCGGCGTGGCCGTCGGGAGAGAGCCAGAACGAGGCCCACATGTGAACCAGCTGCGGGGCCTGCTCCATGGCGGCGGTATTGCTTTTGAGCGCCTGGTCGGCCATTTGCTGGGCTACGCCCTGGAACTGCGCATCGATGGCGCCGGCGTGATGAAGGAAGTAGCGCTCGACCACCATCTGTACGGCGTCTGCGGCGCTGGCGATGGTGGCGCTGGCGATGCCGAGGATGGCGCCGAGACGCCAGCCGATGCGGCCGTCGGTGAAGCCGTCGGTGCGCTTGCGGTAGAGCGCGATGGTGGCAAAGCCTCCGCCGATGACGAGGAAGGTGCTCATGCCGGAGCCGACGGCGGAGAGCAGGCCGACGGGGATGGCAACCAGCAGCGCCGAGGCAATGGCCGTGCGCCACTGGACGTGGGGCGAGTCGCCGGGGAGGCGCTGGGGCGGGGGCTGCACGCCGAGCGGCTCACTGGTATCGACCACCAGCTGGGGTGCGCCGCAGTGGGGGCAAAAGCTCTCTCCCTCCTGCAGGGCGTTGCCGCAGCGATGGCAGACGGGTTCCATACTTTGACCCTATCGTACGCGAGGGTGCGGCGCAATCGCAGACCGCAGGGGGAGACCGGACTGCGCGCGATCTAGTCGCTGGTGTCCTTCTTCGACTCTTCGCTGAGACCGGTGGGCAGTTCCAGTTCCACCAGCGAAAACCGGGTGCCGCTGGCCGTGGTTTTGAAGGCCAGGATGTGCTGGTGGTGGCGCGATCCCGCACGCAGCGTCAGGCCGCTGTCGTCGTCAGAGATGCTGCCGTTGTTGCCATCGATGCGGATGTTGGCGCGGGAATCCTCCCGGCAGGTGAGGCCTTCGCCGGTGGTCGTGGGAGAGCCGATCGGGTGGTTCCCCTGGCACTCCAGCACCTCGCCGAAGCGGCCCATGGCGTCTTTATAGTAGGCCAGGACTTTATCCTGGGAGTCGGCGGTGGAGTAGGTAACCACCCTGACGCGCAGCTGCCACTGGCCGAAGCCAAGATGGACGTCGGCGGACTTGTCGCCTTCGCGGTCAGGTGCGATTTGCGCTCCGGGATACACGGGCAGCCCGAGATCGGCGGCCGAGGTTTGATCGGAGCGGACATGCAGACCCCCGATGGGGGTATCGATGCGGACGTTTTTGTCTTCGCCGTTCTTGCCCTTGTCGACCTGGAC
>JBAUGH010000720.1:0-3223 GCA_049679565.1 Acidobacteriaceae bacterium | reverse complement strand
GATTTACAACGCCTACAAGCAGGCGACCGAGCACAAGGGCGGACCGACCGTGATCCTGGCCAAAACGGTAAAGGGCTACGGGCTGGGCAGCACCCAGGCGCGCAACGCATCGCACCAGGAAAAGAAGATGGCGGACGACACGCTGGTGGATTTCGTACGCCGCTACGATCTGCCGATCCAGGAGGCGGACGCGCGCGCGGGCAAGTTGCACCAACCGGCGCAGGATGCCCCGGAAATGGCGTACATGCACGCGCGGCGGCAGGGGCTGGGCGGCTACATGCCACGGCGGGACATCAGGCCGCAGTACGAGTTCAAGGCGCCTCCGCTGGAAGGATTTGGGGAGTGGACGAGCGGATCGCGCGGCCGCGAGGTGACCACCACCATGGGATTCGTGAGCATCCTGCGCCAACTGATGAAAGACGAGACGATCGGCAAGCTGGTGGTGCCGATTGTGCCGGACGAAGGCCGGACGTTCGGGCTGGAGTCGGCGATCCGGCAGGTGGGCATCTACGCGAGCGAAGGGCAGAAGTACAAGCCGCACGACGTGGACATGCTGCTCTATTACCGCGAGGAGCGGAACGGCCAGATCCTGGAGGAAGGGATCACGGAAGCGGGATCGATGGCATCGTTCACGGCGGCGGGGACGGGGTACTCCAACTATCTGGTGCCGACGATTCCCTTCTACATGTACTACTCCATGTTTGGATTCCAGCGCGTGGGCGACATGATGTGGGCTTTCGCGGACGCGCGCGGCAAGGGCTTCCTGATGGCGGGCACCGCGGGGCGGACGACCATGACCGGCGAAGGGCTGCAGCACCAGGACGGCCACAGCCACCTGCTGATGAGCGTGATTCCGACCTGCGTGAGCTACGATCCGGCTTACGTGTACGAGATGGCCGTGATCCTGCAGGACGGGCTGAAGCGCATGTACGAGGATCGCGAGGACCTCTTCTACTACATCACGATGTACAACGAAGACTACGCCATGCCGGAAATGCCGGAGGGCGCGCGGGAAGGCATCCTGCGCGGGATCTACCGGCTGAAGGCGGCGGACGGCGGCAAGCCGGTGGCGCAGCTGTTCGGGAGCGGGCCGATCCTGAACGAGGTGCTGCGGGCACAGGCGATGCTGGCCGAGAAGTACGGCGTGCAGGCCGACGTGTGGAGCGTGACCAGCTATAACGAGCTGCGCCGCGAGGCGCTGGGCGTGGAGCGGTGGAACCGGCTGCATCCGGCGGAAGCGGAGAAGACGCCCTACATCGTGCAGGCGCTCAGCAAAGCGAAGGGGCCGATTGTCGCCGCGACCGACTATATGAAGGCGGTTCCGGACCAGTTGGCTCCGTGGCTGACGAACCGGCTGGTGTCGCTGGGGACGGATGGGTTTGGACGGAGCGACAACCGCGAGCATCTGCGGCGGCACTTCGAGGTCAACGCGGAGTCAATCGTCACGGCGACGCTGTCGAAGCTGGTGCGGGACGGCAAGTTCGACGCGAAGAAGGCCCAGGCGGCATTCAAAGACCTGGGGGTGGACGCCGAGAAGGGCGACCCGGCACACCTGTAAGGTGCGCTGCCTCACACAAGAGCGAAGAGCCCATGGTTCGCCACCATGGGCTCTTCTGTTTTGCTCGAGCCTGACTAAGAACTGCGCAGGCGGGCGAGCAGGTCCTGAGGATGGACGGGCTTGGCCAGGATCTCGAACTCATGCCCCTGGACGCGGACGCGGTCGAGCAGGTCAGCGGTGGCGGCCTGTCCGGAGAAGAGAAGGATCTTACAGCCGGGGAGCATGGCGCGAATCTGAATGGCGGCATCGATGCCATTGAGGTCGGTCATGATCACGTCGCTGATGAGCATGTCGGGCTTGAGAATCTCGGCCATTTCGACGGCTTTTTCGCCACTGTAGACGGCGGTTGCGTCGAATCCGGCCTGGTTGAGAATGATTGCCAGGGTATCGGCAATCACGCGCTCGTCATCCGCGACAAGCACCCTGGGTTTCGCCTGCTGTTCGGACATTCGTCTCTTACCAATTCCCTGGAGTCGATAGATTCAGCAAAACGTTAGGATTGCAGATCACCGAGCGGACCGCTGGGGGCTGCCGGACAGGGGTAACCTGCAGCTATGATGATACGCTTTCCTCGGGAGATGCTTCATCCTGCAGTAAGGCTGCCGGGGTAGAGTTTTCAGGAGCATTTTTCCCGCCGGACAAGGCTGTTCCCTATAAAATGCCAAGCTTTTGCCCCCGAAGCCCGAAGGAGCCACAGGCCTGATTGCTATGACCGAACCGATCATCCAGGCAGAGCAGGTGGAGAAGTACTACGCGCAGTCGCGCGACGCGCGGATCCAGGTGATTGCGCCGACGGATCTGGCGATTTATCCGGGGGAAATCGTGGCGCTGCTGGGGCCATCTGGATCGGGGAAGTCGACTCTGCTGCGGATGCTGTCGGGGCTCTCGCAGCCGTCGGGGGGCCGGGTGCTGTGGCACGGCCGGGACCTGGGTTCGACAGAAATTAACGTTTCGATCGTGTTTCAGAGCTTCGCTCTGTTTCCCTGGCTGACGGTTCTCGACAATGTGGATGCGCCGCTGAAGGCGCGGGGGATGGACGGGGCGGCGCGCTACAAGCGGAGCCTGAAGATTCTGGACACGGTGGGCCTGGACGGATTCGAGGCAGCGTACCCGAAGGAGCTTTCCGGGGGGATGCGGCAGCGGGTGGGTTTTGCCCGGGCGCTGGTGGTGGAACCGGAAGTGCTGTTCATGGACGAACCGTTTTCGGCGCTGGACGTGCTGACGGCGGACAATCTGCGCGGAGAGCTGCTGGAGTTGTGGCAGAAGAAGACCATCCCCACAAAGGCGATTTTCCTGGTCACGCACAACATCGAGGAAGCGGTGCTGCTGGCGGACCGGATCATCGTGCTGGGGCGCAATCCCGGGCACGTGCGGACGGATTTCAAGGTATCGCTGGCACAGCCGCGGGAGCGGAAGGCGGCGGCGTTCACGGCGCTGGTGGATTACATCTACAAAGTCCTGACCAAGCCGGATGTGGCGCCGGCAGAGTTGCCGGTGTTCGCGGGCGGGCGACGGATCCGCGATCAGCGGGAGATGCGGTACGAGATGCTGCCGCACGCGCGGCCGGGAGGGATTGCGGGACTGCTGGAGCTGATCATCGACCTGGGCGGGCGGACGGATATCTACCGGCTGGCGGATGAGCTGGCGTTCGAGATCGACGATCTG
>JBAUGH010000719.1:0-4027 GCA_049679565.1 Acidobacteriaceae bacterium | reverse complement strand
CCGAGGCTGGCCATCTGCTCGGTGTAGCCCAGCAGCTTGTTGAACTGGACTTTGGGCGGGGCGACAAAGGTGCCTGCGCCGTGGCGGCGCTCGACGATGCCGTCGCGGGCCAGTTCGGTGAGCGCGTGGCGGGCAGTCATGAGGCTGACGCTGTGGATGCGGGCGAGCTCGCGCTCCGAAGGGACGAGGTTGCCGGGCTTCAGCTGGCCCGCGTCGATGCGGCGGCGGATCGCGCCCTGGATTTTGCGGTAAGCCGGTTCGTCGCTGCGTCCTGGCATCTTGTTGAGAGCGCGCTGGTTGCGGCGTGCGCCGGAGAGTTCTGCGTGGGGTTTCGCCCAACCGTTCCTGATCACCATACCAGAATCCGATGCCCAAAATGCAGTGCTATAGCACCGTTTTAATGTTTCGTTAAGTGCTATAGAGCGGACAATATCACCGAATGCAGGATCTGTAAACAGCGGACTTTCGCGGCGCCTGCGGACCGCGGCGGGGACCGCCGCCGGAGGCCCGGTGGCGCGGTCCGGGATCGGCCGGCGAATGGCAGGGATCGAAGCGTAACGAAGGGCAGCGCTTCCGCGAATGGGAAGGAGAAATCATTTTTATAGGGGCACAATCCACAGGCGGAGGGAAAATGGATGCTTGACAGCGCAGGATGGTTGCTATATAGCATTAACCAACGTGCTATATAGCGCGCTGATTGCACCCACCCTGTCATTCCCCGGACGTGGTGGCTGCTTCTTAAGGAGAATCCAGTGAACCTGAAGACGAAGATCACGCTGTTTGCGATGGGGATTGCCGCCTGTCTGCTGCTGAGCGCACCGGCGATTCAGGCCCAGCAGGCTGCCGGTTCCATCACCGGAACGGTCACCGATCCTTCCGGGTCGGCGATTGCGGGCGCCACGGTCACGGCGCGCAACGTGGACCAGGGCACGACGTGGACGACGAAAAGCGACAGCGCCGGCATCTACGATTTCCCGCAGGTTACGGTGGGCAACGTCGCGGTGAAGGTGGAAGCGGCGGGGTTCGCGACCCAGGAGCGGACCGCGTTTGCGCTGACCGTGAACCAGGTCGCACGCATCGACTTTGCGCTTCCGGTGGGCAAAGTGAATGAGACGGTGAGCGTCACGGGAGCTCCTCCGCTGCTGCAGACGGCATCGACCGACGTGGGGACGACCCTGGACGCGAAGGAAGTGAGCACGCTCCCATTGGCGACCCGGGATGTGAATGAGCTGACGCTGCTGGTGCCCGGGGTTGTCAGTCCGAACCCCTTCGCGTTCGAGTCGTCGCAGACGACCTTCGGGACGGGCCGGCCCTACGTGAATGGAGCGCGCGAGCAGGACAACAACGCTTCGCTCGACGGCATGGACGTCAACCAGCCGGACAACAACGACGTAGCCTATGTGCCCAGCCCGGACGCGCTGGCGGACTTCAACATCATCACCAGCAACGCGCCCGCGGACTACGGCAACTACATCGGCGGCGTGCTGGTGGAGACGATGAAGTCGGGGACGAACCAGTTCCACGGAGATATCTTCGAGTACCTGCGCAACACGGATCTGAACGCGAATACCTGGCAGGACAAGGCCAATGCGTTTCTGAACATTCCAGGTGTGACCTCGACGGCGCTGCCGCGGCCGGCGCTGCAGTGGAACGAATTCGGCGGCACGGTGGGCGGTCCCATCTTCCGCAACAAGCTGTTCTTCTTTGCCGATTTCCAGGGCGAGGTCAACAACACGCCGAGGACGGCGCAGACGAATACCGTTTTGCCATCGGCTTTTGTGACGGGTGACTTCTCGGCGCTGTGCACCAGTCAGGGCGGCTCGTTCGTGAGCGGGGTCTGCTCCAACCCGGCCTACCAGCTGTACAGCCCGACTTATCTGAGCGGGCCGAATGCGGGGCAGGTGGCCCCGCTGAACGCGCGGCAGCCGTTCCCCAACAACCAGGTGCCGATCAACAGCAAGGTGGCAGGGGCGCTGGTGAAATCGAACCTGTTCACCACCCAGGAAGAGACGCCGACCTACTTCACCAGCGGCTATGTGCACTCCTGGCAGGGCGATCTGCGCATGGATTGGCAGGCGACCCAGAACGATCACATCATGGGCCGCTATTCCCAGATGTACACCATCAACACCAGCAGCAACGGAATCGACGTACTGACGCCGAATCTGACCCGGGAATACCCGCTGAAGAACGTGGTGGCGGACTGGGCCCGGACCTTCTCGCCGACGCTGCTGAATGACCTGCGGGCGGGGATCCAGATCTTCCCGGCCAACGACCAGATTTACGCCAATGCGGCGAGTGGCAATCTACCCCAGCAGTTCGGACTGCCTGGCGTGCAGGAGGACATTCTTCCGGCGATGAGCTTTGGGTACACCGGGATCGGCAGCGCGGATGGCGTGGAGATCTTCCACGACACCACCATCGAGGCCGAAGACTCGCTGACCTGGACACACGGCAGACATACGGTCCACGGCGGGTTCGAGTACTACCACTACATCATGAACGATGTGTATGCGGGCAACCAGGGCGCGGCAGGATCGTTCTCGTTCAATGGACAGTACACCGGTACCGGCGGGAACTATGGAAACGCTTTCGCGGATTTCCTGCTGGGCCTGCCGAATGGCGTACAGCAGGGTGTTCCGTTCAACTTCCATCTGCGCAACAGCCTGTTTGCCGGGTTCGCGCAGGATAACTGGCGCGTAACTCCGCACTTCACAGCGAATATCGGCGTGCGCTACGAGGTGACGACGCCCCGCGGCGACAAGGACGCCAGCAACAACGTGAATTTCGACCGGGCGACCGGCACTCCGGAGATCGGCACCAACTACAACACCTACTGGGGTATCGATAACCTGCAGCCGCGCATCGGCCTGGCGTGGCAGCCTGGCTTCCTGCCGAACACGGTCTTCCGGGCCGCGTACGACATTTCGAGCTATATGGAGGGGAACGGCGTGAACAACATGGCCGTGGTCAATCCTCCCAACGTGGAACTGCACAACGAGGTGAACAACTCCGGCACGGCGCTGCAGTATCCTGTGACGACGCTGGACCAGGGCTACACGCCCTTCTCCGCGGCCTGCACGCCGGCGCAGCTCATGGCTTTCGCGTCGCAGTGCTTTGCGTCGGGACAGGCGCACGCCACCGATCCCAACCTGCAGCCGGCGGTCGATCAGCAGTGGACGGCCGCGGTGCAGCAGCAACTGAAAGGCAATCTGAGCTGGACTCTCCAGTATGTGGGCAACAAAGATGACCACATGTCGGACATCTATCTCTACAACCAGAAGGTGCTGACCTCCAGCAACACGGTGGTGCCGGGACCCTTCATGCAGCCGATCGTAACGGCCGGGGCGCAGGCGCGGTACAACGCCTCCGACGGCATTTCGCGGTACAACGCTCTGGAAGCGATTCTGGCCGAGCGGGCGTACCACGGGCTGGATTTTCAGGCCAGCTACACGTGGTCGAAGTGCATGACCAATTCGCTGGGCTATTTCGGGTCGTACGGCGACGAGGAGGGAGCAGGCGAATCGTCGACCCAGGCGACGCAGAACTTCTTCCAGAACGAATACGATCCTTTGGGGGACTACGGGCGCTGCACTACCGATGTCACCAACTTCTTCCAGGGGTACGCGGTGTATAACCTGCCGTTCGGCCGGGGCCAGACCTTTGCCAGCGGTGTCAACAAGGCGGTGAACGAAGTGATCGGAGGCTGGCAGGTGGCGCCCGACGTGATGCTCCACAGCGGCTTCGGAATCACTCCGTTTGCGGGCGCGTACATGGGCGACGAGAACGCGCTGTCGGCGTCGTCCCTGACCGGGTCGTATGAGCCGCGGCCGGATTGCGTTGTCGGCGCGCCCGGCAACAGCCCGATGCAAACGGTGCAGATCGGCGGCAGCATCGGGCGGACCAACCTGAACCCGGGAGCGGTGACCGAGGTGCAGAACTACTCCTACGGCAACTGCCAGACCGGCTCGCTGCGCGGGCCCAGCCTGAAGACGGCGAATCTGAACCTCACCAAGCAGTTCCCGAT
>JBAUGH010000718.1:0-4334 GCA_049679565.1 Acidobacteriaceae bacterium | reverse complement strand
GCCGAGGGACCGGACCCGGATGCGGCCAACCCCATGGCAGCTTCGACCATGGGGAGGGCATCTGATGGACTGGGGCCATTGTGCAGTCCGCAATCCTTCCCTGAAAATCACGCAACATCGAAGTGCTGCGCCTTCGCAGCGCGGTTTCATTTGCACGCTGAGGGGGTTCCCGGTACCATACATTGTCCGGCGAATCCGGTTCATCCCTAAGGAGATATGCATATGTCGGAAGAAAAGCAATCGAGCGGATTCAGTTGGTTTCTGGCGGGTCTGGGCCTGGGAGCCCTGATTGGCGTTTTGTACGCTCCCAGGGCGGGGCGGGAGACGCGCGAGGGCCTGATGAGCAGTGCCCGGGAGGGCACCGAATATCTGCGGCAAAAAAGCCGCGACGCTGCCGATCAGGTGGGCGATCTGGTCGACCGCAGCAAGACCCAGGTGAATGATTACGTGGATCGCGGCAAGGAAGTGGTGGAGCGGGGCCGCGCCCAGTGGGACGAGTTCGTGAACCAGAGCCGGCAGTTTGTGAGCGACCAGGGCGGAAAAGTCTCGGCGGCCGTCGAAGCCGGCCGGCAGGCCTACCAGAGCAGCACCCCCGCGCCCAAGCCGCCTGAGTCGGCCTGATTTCCGCGCAGGCCGGGCGAAACTTTCCGAGGCAGGGATGGTTTTCGCTCCGCGCGCGCAGGTCCGGGTGAGCGAAGGAGCATCGTATGCACCACGACATACCGCAATGGGTCTACATCGTGTTTACCGCCGTCACCGCGGCGGGCGTCCTGATGCAGGCGCTGGTCCTGCTGGGCATGCTGTTTGCCATTAAGGCCGCCATGCGCCGGGTGGATGAGGTGACGAAGAAGGCGGAGGAGCACGCGCTGCCCGCGCTGGCGACGGCCCGCCAACTGCTCGACGAAGTGACGCCCAAATTGAAGATCGCGTCGCAGAACATCCTTGACGTGACCGAGACCCTGCGCACGCGATCGGTAACCGTGACCGATGCCGTCGACGATCTGCTGAAGAAGGCCGAGGTGCAGGTGGATCGCGTGGACGAAATGGTGACCGGCACCCTGGACAGCATCGCCCATGCAACCGCCACCGTGCAGAAAGCGGTGGTGACTCCGGTGCGCCAGGTGAGCGCGGTGCTCAACGGACTGCGCGCCGGTTTCGATGTGCTCCGCACCCGCAACGATCATCCCACGCACGCCTCCGCGGATGGCGACAGCTTCGTGTGACGAATCTATTTGCCGGCCTGCAGAAATCCTCGCCGCGGCGAGGATTCTCTGCTTTAGCCTGAATCTGCCGCCGGGCGGCAATACAAACTTCCTCCGGGTTTGGGCGCATCCAACCGCCCGTGTCCCTCCAGAACGAGGCAGCAGGCGTGACCATCGACGCAATGAAGGAGTGTATCGAGCGAATGCCGGGCGCGGAGGCGCGCATCCCCGTGTCCACCTACCGCGTGCAGCTGCATGCCGGATTCACATTTGCCGACGCGGCCGCGATCCTGCCCTACCTCAGGAAGCTGGGCATCGGCGATTTCTACGCCTCCCCGATCTTCGAGGCGCGCCCGGGCAGCATGCACGGATACGATGTAACCCGCCACGACCGCCTCAATCCCGAGCTGGGCGGCGAGCCGGGATTCGCCCGCTTCGCCGCGCTGCTGAAAGAGCAGCCCATGGGGCTGCTGCTGGACATCGTGCCCAACCACATGGGCGTGGGCAACGACTCCCTGTGGTGGCTGGACGTTCTGGAGAACGGAAGAGCGTCCCGGTACGCCGGCTATTTCGACATCGACTGGGATCCGCTCAATCCCGACATGAAGGACAAGCTGCTGCTGCCCATTCTGGGCGGACAGTACGGCGACGAGCTGGAGGCCAGGCGCATCCAGGTGGAGCTGGACGACGGGCGGCTGTGGGTGCGCTACTTCGATCACCGGATTCCCCTCGCGCCGCGCTCCATGCCAACGATTTTTCCGGCCGATGAACTGGACCCGCTGGGAGTCCCGCAGTCGTTCCGCGATATTTTGCGGGAGACCGCCCACATTCCGCCGCACGAGACCACGGATGCGAACCTCAGCGCCCAGCGCCGGCAGCAGCTGGCGGAGCTGCGGCCCCGCCTCGAGGCCGCCCTGCGCAGCGCGGAGATGCAGCCGGCGGTCGCCCGGGCGCTCGAGCGGATCAACGGCGTCGCCGGAAATCCGCACAGCTTCGACCGGCTGCACGAGCTGCTGGAGCAGCAGCCGTGGCGGCTCGCCTTCTGGCGGGTTTCCAGCGAGGAGATCAATTACCGGCGGTTCTTCGACATTAACGATCTGGTCGGATTGCGCATGGAAAATCCCGAGGCCTTTGCCGCAACCCATTGCCTCATCCGCCGGCTGCTCGCGCGCGGCGACGTGACCGGCCTGCGCATCGACCATTGCGATGGGCTCTTCAATCCCCGCCAGTACCTCATCCGCCTGCAGCTGCTCTATGTGGCCAGCCAGTGCTGCGGGGAAGAGCCGCACGGCCCGACCGGAGCCAACGGTATCGAAAATGATGTGCGCGACAGAATGCGCGGCTTCGACTGGGCTGCCTCCCCCGGACCGCTCTACGTGGTGGTGGAAAAAATTCTCGAGCCGCGCGAATCCCTGCCCCGCGAATGGCCGGTGCGCGGCACCTCCGGCTATGACTTCGTTTATCTCGGCAACCAGATTTTCATTCGCGCGGAGAACGAGCGCCACTTCACCGAGTTCTACGAGCGGCTCACCGGCGTCCAGGATCCCGCGACCATCATCTACCAGTCGAAGCTCAACGTGATGCGCACCGCGCTGTCGAGCGAAGTCTACGTGCTGACCACGCTGCTGAGCCGCCTGGCTTCGGCCAACCGCCGGGCGCGGGATTTCACCGAGAATCTGCTGGAGACCGCCATCCGCGAGACCATCGCCTGCTTTCCCGTCTATCGCGCCTACATCGACGATCGCGGGCAATATAGCGAGCGGGATCGCGCCTTCATCACCCGGGCCATTGCCCGGGCTACCCTGCGCAATCGCGACATCGACGTCTCGGTCTTCGATTTCCTCGAAGAAACCCTGCTGCTTCACGGCAGGAGCGGCCCCGAGATCGACCCCGGCGAACTCTACTTTGCGCTCAAATTCCAGCAGCTCACCGGGCCGGTGATGGCCAAGGGCGTGGAGGACACCACGTTCTACGTCTACAACCGCTTCATCTCCTCCAATGACGTGGGCAGCACCGTCGAGGCATTCGGAATTACGCCGGATGCGTTTCACGAGAGCAACCGGGTCCGGCTGAACGAATCGCCGGACGCGATGCTCGCGACTTCAACCCACGACACCAAGCGCAGCGAGGATGTCCGCAACCGGCTCAACGTGCTTTCCGAGATGACCTACATGTGGCCGTCGTACGTGCGCCGCTGGATGCGCCTCAATGCCCGCCACCGCAGAACCCTGGAAGACGGACGCCAGGTCCCCAGCCCCAACGAGGAGTATTTCCTCTATCAGACGCTGGTCGGCGCCTGGCCCTGGAGCCTGCGGCGCGAAAAAGAGCGCGAAGAATTTGTGGAGCGCATCCAGCAGTACATGACCAAGGCGCTCAGCGAGGCCAAGGTCAGTCTCAGCTGGACCAGCCCCAACCCGGCCTATCTCGAGGCGGTCCACGCCTTCATCCACGCCATCCTGATGAAGGACGCGCGGGGCCGCGAGCCGCGCTTTGCCGAGACGGTGGAGGAGATTCTGCCCGCGTTGCGATTGTTCGGGGCGGTCAACTCTCTGGCGCAGATGGTGCTCAAGATCGCCTCGCCCGGGGTTCCCGATTTTTACCAGGGAACCGAGATGTGGGATTTAAGCCTGGTCGATCCCGACAACCGGCGGCCGGTGGACTACGAGCTGCGCCGGCATGCGCTCGAGGATATGGAGGAGAAGGCGTCGGCCCGCGGGGAACGCTCGGTCTGCCGCGAGATCCTGAGAACCCTCGAGGACGGACGGGTCAAGCTGTGGACCATCCACCAGGCCCTCGCCCTCCGCAATCGCATGCCCATCGCCTTCCAGCGCGGCGATTATGTGCCTGTGGAAGTCACAAAAGGAGAAGCGGAACACGTGATCGCGTTTACCCGCGGCAAGCGGGTTCTCGCCGCCGTGCCGCGTTTCGCCTACACCCTGATGGCAGGCAGTGCCCGCCTCCCGCTCGAAACCGCATGGGGACATGGAGAGCTGATCGTGCCGGAGATGGCCGGTGCGTCCGTCGAGAATGTCTTCACCGGAGAATGGGTGCGCATCAGTCCGGAAGGGCGCCTGCCCTTGTCCGTGGTGTTCGGGGAATTTCCCGTCGCCCTGCTGGCGCGGGAATGATTTG
>JBAUGH010000717.1:0-7622 GCA_049679565.1 Acidobacteriaceae bacterium | reverse complement strand
GGTGATTGCCGAACTGCACCAGCCCCGCTTCGCGAGCATGATCGTAGCCACCGGAGAAATCCCCGCGCGAGCCGATGACCATGTAGCTGGTGGGAACCGGAATGTTGGCGTACCAGCTCAAATCGTTCGGCGGATACGACCCGTCGGGCACAAAGTGCCGCGGCCTTTCTTCCGGCGGCACACCCTCTGTCGCCCGCTCTCCGTAGTTCACGCCATAGTAAATTCCCTCGCTCAGCGGAAACTCGGTGATGGCGCGGCGCGCGTGGTCGGCCGCGTACTGCGCATCCCGGGGAAAGAACGACTGGTAGTGCTCGTGCACGTGGGTGGCGGCGTTGGCCCACCACAGGAAGGTGTGCGTGTCCTCGGTGCCGTTGTAGAGGCGCACGCGCAGTTCCAGAAACGCCTTATCGGGATGCAGACAAACGCCGTGCATGCCTTTGAGGCGCGTCATCGGATCGTAATCGCTGCACCACACGATCGCCGTCCCGTCCGCCTCGCGCTCGATGGAAACCTCGGTGGGCATGAAGGTCGCGGGCCGATGGTGCTGCGGCCAGTTGAACTCCACTCCACCGGAGATCCACGGTCCCGCCAGACCCACCAGAGCCGGCTTGATCACGTTTTGCCGGTAGAAAAAATCGTAGTTGTTGAGCTTGTCGAGCCCCACGTGAATCCGGCCGCCAATCTCCGGCAGGATCATGACCCGGATGAAGTCGTTCTCCAGGTGAACCGCCTTCCAGCTTTGTTCCGCGGCCTCGGTCGCGATGCGGTCGATCACCGGCAGGGGATAAACGCGCCCGCTGCTGCCCTGATAAACCCGCTTCTCCAGAAACAGCGGATTGCGATCGGGTGCGGCCGGCGCATAGGTCCGCATCCTCACCGGCTGTTCCCACGCTTTTACCGCCCCGGATTCCGAAGCCGGTGCCCGCGGCAGCTCCAGTTTGGGCAGAGAGCCAGGACGGCTGGAGCTTTCATCCCCGCCGGAGCGGCTCTGGGCAAACTGCTTCATGGGACTTCCCTCTGTGGCTGGGCTGCTCGCGATTCCCAGAAGCGACTGGGCCGGAGCGATTGACTGTGTACGTTACCGCAGCTTCAAGGTAAGGACCTGCAAACCGCCCTGTCAAGCGAAGCGTGCCGCGCCTTGCGCTACGCGGATTTCCCTGCCGGTAGTCGCGCACCCGCCCTTCCCGGGAGAACCGCCGCTCGGCGGGCGGAGCCAACGGATAGCGAACACGGCGAATGGGTCTCCCCGCGGGTGCGCGCTTGACAAGCGTTCTGCGGATTCACTAGCCTTCGATACCGGTAACGTACACTCTCGTCGCTTTACCTGATTTTTCTCCGGCCCGAACCAGGTTACGAACGAGATTTCGGTTGCGGTGCTCACCCCCAAAAACGGGCACTCGACCTGACAAAGAGGCAAAACCATGTGGCCAGTCTTTGTGGAGAAACCGTTGCGCGGCCTCGCTGTTTACGTGTGTGCTATTGCCGTCTGTGCTATCGCAGCGGACTTCCCCACCTGGCGCGAGGAGCAGCTCCAGTTCCGGGCCGATGCCTTCAACGTGCTGAATCATCCCAGCCTGGCCAATCCCTCGCTGACCGGGCTCAACAGCACCGGTGGCGCAATCACCGGCCCCAAAAACTTCCAGAACGACACCCCGGATGCGCGCTTCTTTCAGCCGGCGGTGAAATATACATTCTGAAACCCGGGATCCGGGTCTTACCTTGCCCTGCCGTTCGCAGGCCGGAGAAAGGTGGGCTCTGGGATCTCACGCAAGGAGCTCGTTTCGTGTTCGCATCTCGATTGACGCTTGTTCTTCCGCTGGCTGCCATAGCTGCAGCCTTTGCTCTCTCTGCCTCCGCACAGGATTCCCCCGCCATGCTGCAATCGCCCAATGGACAGCTGGTCGTGCGCTTTGCGATCCAGCCCGGGAGCGGCACAGGGGCCGCCGGCAAGCTGGTGTACTCGGTTGCGTTTCGCGGCAAACCGGTCCTCGACGATTCGGGCCTGGCTCTCGAGCTCGAAGGCCAGCCGCCCCTCGGCTCCGATGTTCGCATCGCCGGATCCGATCCGGGCCAGGGAGTCGATCGCTACACCCTCAGCAATACGAAGGTCAGCAGCGTCCAGGATGCCTGGAATAGTCTGGCGGTCCATGTGGTCGAAGACGGCGGCGCCCATCGTTCCATGACGATCGAGGCGCGCGCTTACAACGACGGCATCGCCTTCCGCTACGTTCTTTCCCCACAGGACGGAATTGCCTCGCTGCAGCTCCATCAGGAGGATACCGAGTTCCGGCTGCCGACCGACGCCATTACCTGGGCTCTCGAGTTACCCAACTATCGCAGTAGTTATGAATCGGAGTATCTTCGCCTGGCGGCCAGCGCCTTCAGCAATCAGGGCGGCGTGTCCAGCCACATCCTCATCGGCCTGCCGCTGCTCATCCACCAGCCGGGAACCGCCTGGATGGCGCTGATGGAGGCGGACGTGGAGGGAACCACCTCGATGTACGTGACCAACCCATCCGGTAACTGGGCCGGCCACTGGTTCGTCTCAAAGCTTTCGCCCCGCTGGGACGATGCCAGTTACGCGGTAAAGAACAGCCTGCCATGGCACTCCGCGTGGCGGGTGCTGATGGTCGCCGACAATCCGGGACGGCTGCTGGAATCGAATCTCGCTTACGATCTGAACCCGCCGAACCGCCTCACCGATACCAGCTGGATTCACGCCGGAAAAGCCTCATGGAACTGGTGGGTCGATAACATCGATGCGCAGGGGAAACCTGCCTTCACCACCGACAACATGAAGTATTATGTCGACTTCGCGGCGCGATCGGGCTTTCCCTACATGATGCTAGATGCCGGGTGGTCGGCCCGCAACGACATTACCCACCTCAACGGCAAAATCGACGTGCCCGCTCTGGCGCAGTATGCGGCCTCGAAGCACGTGAAAGTCTGGCTCTGGATTTCCGCCAACGCCGCCCGGCAGCAGATGAGCCAGGCCTTTCCTCTGTATGAGAAGTGGGGCATCGCCGGAGTGAAAATCGACTTCGTCAACCGCGACGATCAGGAGGGGATCCAGTTCTATTACGACGCCGCGCGCATAGCCGCAGAACATCACCTGATGGTCGATTTTCACGGAACGCGAACCCCGTGGGGGATTCACCGGACCTATCCCAACGTCATGTCCTATGAAGGAATCCTGGGCGCGGAAAACAATAAAGTCGGCAGGCGCGACAGCCCGGTCAGCCGGACCGTGTATGCCTTTACCCGCCTGCTGGCCGGCCCCGCAGATTACACGCCCGGCGGATTCCGCAATGCCACCGAAGATACTTTTGTCGCGCGCAACACCAACCCCATGGTGATGGGAACCCGCGCCCAGCAGCTTGCGCTCTACGTCGTCTTCATGACGCCGCTCCCCATGGTTTCCGACAGCCCCCAGGCCTATGCGGGGCAGCCGTCGTTCCAGTTCATTCGCGATGTGCCTGTAAGCTGGGATGAAACCCGCGTGCTCAACGGCGACCCTGGGCAATTCATCACGGTGGCGCGGCGGCACGGCGAGGAATGGGATCTGGGCAGCATCACCAACTGGACTCCGCGCACCTTGCGGGTGCCTCTGAGCTTCCTTGCCCCCGGGAAGAGGTATACAGCGGAAATGTACGAAGACGCAGCCGACGCGGCCACCGATCCAACCCATGTTACGATCCACGGCCAGACCGTCCGCAGCGGCGACGTTCTGTCCCTGCCCCTCGCGCCTGGCGGAGGGTGCGCCATCCGCTTCGTCCCGCATGGGGCGCGATGACGCGATGCCCTTCCCTCAAATGGCAGCAGGATGGCAGCGGTCGATGTTACTGAGGCGCGAGCAGCCGGACGGCATTCGGAGGCCGCTCTACCGGTGGGCGTGCCTCTGCACAGCCGCCATGGGCTGCGCGCTGGTGTTGCTTCCTGCACCGGCATTAGTGGCCCAGGTGCAGCAACCATCGCCCGCCGGCTCCGTCATCCACTACAACAGCGCAACGCGTGTCTTCCGCCTCGACGCTGCCGGCGTGACCTATGCTTTCGGAGTTAACGAAGCGGGCGAGTTACAGAGCCTCTACTGGGGCACCCGCCTCGCGCCCGGCGATGCATTCGCCGCTCCGCATTCCCGTCCCGGCTTGTCCTCGTTCACTCCGCCGGTCAATACCACTCCGCAGGAGTTCGTCGCCTGGGGCGGCGCCCTGTACGTGGAGCCCGACCTCAAAATCACTTTCCCCGACGGCAATCGCGACCTGGTTCTTCGCTACGTCTCCCACCGCATCGACGGCGACGAGCTCTTCGTGACCATGAAGGACATTTCCCTCGAAGTCTACGTCACCCTGGATTACCAGATCGATCCCGCAACCGGGATCCTGCGCCGCGCGGCTACCATCGAGAACCGCACCGACGCCCCGCTCACCGTCGAACAGGCCTTTGCCGCCACCTGGAACCTGCCGCGCGGCAACGATTATCGCCTGCGCTATCTCACCGGCCGCTGGGCGGGGGAGTGGCACGTTCAGCAGCAGCCCGTCCATCCCGGAGAAACCGTCCTGCAAAGCCGGCGCGGCACCACCAGCGCGCAGAATAATCCCTGGTTCGCCATCGACCATGATGGCGAAAACGATCCCGATCACGGCGGCGTGTGGTTTGGAGCCCTGGGCTGGAGCGGTTCGTGGGAGATCGCGGTCGAGCAGGACCAGGTGCAGAACGTCCGCGTCAGCGGCGGCTTCAACAGCTTTGATTTCGGCTATCGGCTGCAGAAGGGGCAGAGCCTCCGCACTCCGTATTTCTATGCCGGCTACACCCAGGGCGGCATCGGCGGCGCTTCGCGGCTGCTGCACCGATTCGAAATCGGCTCCATCCTGCCCCACGCCCCCAATCCGCCCCTGCGGCCGGTTCTGTACAACTCGTGGGAGGCCACCCAGTTCAATGTCGACGAGGCGGGACAGATGGCGCTCGCCGAGAAAGCCGCTTCCATCGGCGTCGAGCGCTTCGTCATGGATGACGGTTGGTTCGGCGAGCGCGACAACGACCATGCCGGCCTCGGTGACTGGTTTCCCAATCCGCAGAAGTTTCCCCATGGCCTCAAGCCGCTCATCGACAAAGTGCACGCGCTCGGCATGAGCTTTGGACTATGGGTCGAGCCGGAGATGGTCAATCCCGACAGCCAGCTCTACCGCGAGCATCCGGATTGGGTGCTGTACTTCCCCAACCGGCCGCGCACCGAGGGGCGCAATCAGCTGGTCCTCAACCTCGCCCGTCCCGATGTGCGCGCGTGGGTCTTCAACACGCTGAACGATCTGCTCAACCGCAACGCCATCGACTTTCTTAAGTGGGATTACAACCGCAACTGGTCCGAGCCCGGCTGGCCGCAGGTCCCGCCCGACCAGGAAAAGAACGTCTACGTCGATTTCATCCGCAATTACTACAGCATCCTCGCCGAGCTGCGCCAGAAGCACCCGCAGCTCGAAATCGAGAGCTGTTCGGGAGGCGGCAGCCGCGTCGATCTCGGCGTCATGCGCTACACCGACGAGGTCTGGCCCTCCGACAACACCGACGCCTTCGACCGCCTGTCCATCCAGAACGGCTTTACCTACGCCTACACGCCCGGCGTGATGATGGCATGGGTCACCGACTCGCCTTCGTGGGCCAATCACCGCGCTTTGTCTCTCGAATATCGATTCCTCTCCTCCATGCAGGGCTCTCTCGGCCTGGGGGCTAACCTCAACCGCTGGTCGCCAGAAGACTTTGCCACGGCGAAGAAAATGATCGCGCAGTATAAGTCGATCCGGGAGACAGTCCAGCGAGGCCGGCTCTACCGCCTCATCGAGCCGACGAACGGAAGCGAGCAGTCAGCCACCGAATATGTGGGCCCCGACGGCCGCCAGACCGTGGTCTTTGCTTTCCTGCATTCCAGCAGCGAGCTGTATCCGTATCCGCATCTCTACCTGCGCGGGCTCGAGCGGAACGCCATGTATCGCGTGCGCGCGATGGACGGCAAGCTGGCCGCCGCCACCCCTCAGCAAGCCAGCGGCGCGTGGTGGATGGATCACGGTGTCGATGTGGATCTGGTGGGAGACTTCCAGGCCGCCGCCCTGACCCTCGAGCGGGAACCCGCGCCCAGCCGCGCTCCCTGACCCTCTCGCGCGGAGCCGCTGGCGGTCTCGGCGGCGCATCAGTGCAACTCGAAATCAGCTGA
Source organism: Acidobacteriaceae bacterium (assembly GCA_049679565.1). Taxonomy (GTDB): domain Bacteria; phylum Acidobacteriota; class Terriglobia; order Terriglobales; family Acidobacteriaceae; genus Palsa-343. Next base: position 1,417 of record JBAUGH010000717.1, on the reverse strand, counting down.
GGAGGAATCCGGGCGCTCTGCAACACGGCCAGCCGCCCCGCCCGCCGCTCAGATCCGCATCGGCATGATGATGTACCGGTACTTGTACTCGTCCGACCCGTCTTCCGGCCGCACCTGGCCCGCCGACTGCGCGTCCTTGAACTCCAGCCGAACCTCGCCCTCATTCCCGATCGCCTTCAGAAAATCGATCAGGTAAGCCGAGTTGAAGCCCACCACGATGGGATCGAAACTATACGGCGTCTCGATCGTGTCCTCCGATTCCCCCGCGTCCGTCGACGACGACGAAACCTTCAGCTCGTTCTGCTCGATGCGCATCTTGATCGCGCCCGACCGCTCATCGGCAAACTGCGCCACCCGCTGGATCGATCCGAACAGATCCTGGCTGCGCACGATGACAAACTTGTTGTTGTCCCGCGGCATCACCGCTTCGTAGTTGGGGAACTGCCCGCTCAGCTTGCGGCTGGTCAGCACCCGATGCCCGATGCGGAAGAACAGGTTCGCGTCGTCCTCCGCAAATTCGATGTGCTCGGCCTCGGTGTTCGAGAGCAGCGACTGCAGCTCCTGCAACGCCTTGCGCGGGATCAGCGTCTTCCTCTCCGCGGAGATGCCCGGGAACGACTCGCCGGCCTTCTCGATATGCGCCAGTCGGTGCCCGTCCGTCGCCACCATCGCAATCGATTCCGACTTCAGGATCAGCAGCGCCCCGTTCAGCGTGTAGCGCGACTCTTCGTTCGAGATGGCGAAGATAGTCCGCGCAATCAGCGTCCGCAGCGAGCCGACCGGGATCTTCGTTACGCCGCCCTCCGGAAACTCAGGCACCTGCGGAAAGTTGGCCCGCGCCATCCCCACCATGCGCGTGTTCGAGCGCCCCGCCCGAATCTGCACCCAGTGGTTCTCCAGCAGCTTGACCGAGATGTCCCCATCGCCCAGCAGCCGGATGTAGTCATACAGCTTGCGCGCCGGGATCGTGCAGGAGCCCGGCTTCTTCACCTTCGCCGCGCACGACGTGCGGATGCTCTGATCGAGATCGGTCGCCGTAATCACAATGCGATCGTCGTCCGCTTCGAGCAGGAAGTTGGAGAGGATGGGGATGGTGGTCTTGCGCTCGACGACGCTCTGCGTGGCGGTGAGCTCGCGCAGCAAATCCTGGCGGCTGACGCTGATTTCCATCGCCGCAGCTCCGACCGCTTTTTCCTGTTCGACTCCAGCCGGCATGTCTTGACTCCCCCGATGCGATTGCGATTGCACTCACTGTACACCCGTCCGATCGGACGGCTCCCAGAGCGCACGGACCGCGAATCCATTGTAGAGTCAATGGGCTGCGGGGCGCTCTCTGGAAAACCGGGGCCTTTTTGTGCGAAGCAGGGAATGTCAGGTCAGGATGCCCCGACTCCCGACGGCCCCCCCGGAACGGCTA
>JBAUGH010000716.1:0-10170 GCA_049679565.1 Acidobacteriaceae bacterium | reverse complement strand
AAGTAGAAGAATGTCAGGCTCGCAAACGACCGGTTCCGGTCCCACAAATCGTAGAAGCGAGGCATGCTCATCAGCCCGCCGGTCGATGTGCCCTCGATCCGCACATCGTGAATCGCCACAATCCGCTGCGCCGCCGGATAGGGCAGCGGACGCAGCAGCGTCGACCACACCAGCGTGAACATCGCCGTTGCCGCCCCAATCCCCAGCGCCAGCGTGCCCACCACCACCGCCGCAAATCCCGGACTCCGCCGCATCTGCCGCAGCGCATAGCCCACGTCCCGCCGCAGATGCTCAATCCAGGGCCACCCTTCCCGCAGCCGCACCGTCTCCCGCACCTGCGTCACCCCGCCGAAATCCTGCAGCGCCTTCAGCCGCGCCTCCGCTTCGCTCATCCCCCGCCGCCGGTATTCCTCCGCCGCCATCTCGAGGTGCCCACTCAGCTCCTCATCGACCTCCTGGCCGATCGTTCCCCGCCGGAAGACCGCCAAACACCGACTCGCCACCGCCCGCACCCGGTCCATTTGCTCCCTCCCTCCCACTCGGCAGCCTGTTCCCTATTCCCTGCACCCTGTTCCCTGTGCACTGTTCTCTGTGCACGGTTCACTGGCTTCCGGCTGGCTTCAGAAACCGCGCCATGGTCGCCGCCACCCGCTCCCAGCTTTCCGTCTCCTTCTCGATCTGGGCTTTGCCGGTTCGGGTCAGCGAGTAGTAGCGCGCCCGCCGGCCGTTCTCGCTCGTCCCCCATTCCGCCCGGATCCATCCCCTCTGCCGCAGCCGCAGCAGCGCCGGGTAGATCGTTCCCTGGTTCAGCCGCAGCGCCTGCTCGCTGATCTGCTCGATCCGCCGCGCAATCCCATATCCGTGCTGCTCCCCCATCGACTCCAGGGTCTTCAGCACCATCAGGTCCAGCGTCCCCTGCAGAACATCCGATTTCTCGTCCCCGGCCAAACTCTTCCTCCTGTTGGATTTCTACAGATACACTTCTCTCCAGTTGAATGTCAACAGGGAACACCCCCGGCCTTCTCGCGCCTGCCGCGAAGAAACTTATAAAGAAGCCATAAAAGTCGCCACATGACGCATCCCGGACGGGCGCGAAACCCCATCCGTTACTGGAAAAATGGTATGTATTCCTGTAGTCTGGTCCATGCCCAGCGAGGGTCGTCTGGAGGTGTGGTTCACTTGGCAGAGGTTCGCATTCAGGAAGGCGAGCCGCTTGAAAATGCATTGCGCCGGTTTAAGCGCAAGGTCCAGCAGGAAGACATCATTAAGGAAGTCAAACGTCATTCCTTCTACCTGAAGCCCGGCGAAAAACGCCGCGTCAAGGAAGCGCTGGCGAGAAAGCGGAATCGTAAGAAAGCCCGTAAGGAGCAGGACTAGTTCCATTGAGCCGGTCTGTACAGGTCCCCAGACTCTCCAACAGACCATATTCCCTCCATTGGTTGGACGGAGGGAACGGGAGACCCGAACCGGACACTGTTTCAGGTGTCCGGGCGGCCGGCTCAATCACCTCAGATTTCCGTTCCCCACGAGCGGAGCTTCCGGCAAACCTGCCGGTGTAATTCTTTTTGCCGCACTTCAGCCGCGGCGGGGTGTCGCGAGAAGGTTTCTCTCACGATGCCTTCAGGGCCCCTATCCCACACGGAAGTACCACGTCCGGTCCATTCCGGCGTGTCGCAGCAAGCCGGCTCAGGTTGCCGGGCGATCCCAGAGCGCCACATGTCAGGCGCTGTACGAGCGGGTGCTTCGGGCGAAGGCGAGGGAACCGAATGGAGTTCGTCGACAAAATCCTTAAGTGTGCAGACTGCGGAAGCGATTTCGTTTTCACAGCCGGGGAGCAGCTCTTTTTCTTCGACAAGCAGTTCAAGAACGATCCAAAGCGCTGCAAGCAATGCAAGGCCAAACGGGCTTCCGGCTCAGGCTCCGCGCGTCCCGAAACGCGCACCGTCTGCTCGGAATGCGGAACGGAAACCACCGTCCCCTTCAAACCTACCCAGGGCCGCCCGGTGCTGTGCCGTAGCTGCTTTCAGCAAAAACGGACCATCAGCCAGGCCAGCTAAGGTTCACCCGCCTTCCCCCCTGCTCTGGCTTCCGGCGCAGCACCGCGCCAAACTGGCTGGCTCGCCGTCGATGTGTCCCCGATCATCCCGCGCCCGCTAGCAAATCGCGCAGCGCTCCGTCGCCCTTGCGCGCTGCATGCGCACCAGCAGGACACCCGTCACCACCAGCGTCGGAATCAGATCCGCAATCCAGGCGATCGTCACCCCTCGCATCACATGCGCCACGTGCCAGTAGCATTCGCACGCCGTCAGCAGCAAATACAGGGCGGTCGCCGTCCGTGGCATTTTCTCGAGCGCCCCCAGCACCACGCATCCCGCTAAATCTCCCGGCAGAATCACCGCCACCCACATATTCACGTGGCTCCGCGCCAGGATCTCCAGCGACGTCGGCACCCCGTACAGCAGAAGAGCGATGAACAGCACCAGAATCGCCGGGTGCAGTCTCGCCCGCATCTGCCCCCAGACCGACCCGCCCGCCTCCCGCATGACCTTCAGCCTGTCGCTTTGCTGCCCCGCCCGCTCGTCTCTCGCTGGCGACTCCACCGCTCGTTTCCATTCGCCGCAGACGTGACCTGCCTCCATCCCGGCGACCGCGTCGCGATCCCACCCTGTCCCCAGCGTCGTATAGCAATCCATGCAAATCACCTTGCAGCTGCCATCCTCGTGGTAGCGGTGATAGAACTGCATGCCGTTCTTCGTCATGATCGGAAGTACCTGTCGTGAGTCCCCCTATTCTAAATTCGCCCCATCGCAGCACGTCAATAAATACTGCGCCCGGAATCAACTGCGGCGACATCCATCCCCCCGGCAAAGCAAAACAGCCCACCGCTCCGGTGGGCTGCTCCTGTTCCCTGTAACCTGCTCCCTGGCTCTTAGCGCGCCCGGCTCTCCGCCAGTTTGCGCGGCTTCTTCTCCGATGCCCGCACCGCCGACAGGGCTTCCAGCTTCTTATCGCCTTCCTGCCGCTTCTTGTCCTCGTGCGAGACCAGCATCGCTTCAATCTGCCGCAGCAGGTCCTGCGTGTTCATCGGCTTCACCAGAACCTTGTCCGTCCCGTTCGCCGCCCACTCCTCGTTCTGCGGAGGATACGCCGTCAGCATCGCCACCGCCGGCTTGTTGGCCGCCTTCTTCGCCGCTGCCGCCACTTCCTGGCCCGCCGTGTCGCTCTCCATGCGCAGGTCCGTGATGACCATGTGATACTCGGTCGATTTCAAACGCTGCTTCGCCTCCCGCGCCGATGCCGCGGTCTCCACTTCGAATCCGCTGATTTCCAGCACCGCTTTCAACGTCAGCAAAATTGCCACATCGTCATCGACAAGAAGAATGCGCCGTTTCATGGGAACTCCTGATTACACCGAGGGATCGTACACCAAAAAGATGACTGCCGGTTCAGAGACTCCGTCCTGGCTCCGCCCCGCAGGCCCCGGTCCCCGTCCCATTGATACACTGAGCAACGTGGCAGAATATCACGTCGAAAACTTCGGCTGCCGCGCCAGCCGCGCCGATGGCGAAGCGATAGCCGCCAATCTGCGCCATCAGGGCCTCGTGCCTGCCGAGCCATCTGCCTCAGCCCATGTTGTCATTGTAAACACCTGCAGCGTGACCGCCGAAGCCGACCGCCAGGCCCGCGCCTGGATCCGCCGTGTCCGTCGCCAGAACCCCGCCGCGCGCGTTATCGTCACAGGCTGCTATGCCCAGCGCGCCCCGGAAGAACTCGCCGCCCTGCCCGAAGTCGACGCCGTCGTCGGCAACAGCCACAAATCCCTGGTAGCGGACGTTGCCCTCGGTCTGCTCAGCCAGCGCAAGCTGGCGAAGAATCCCGGCGACCCCTCGACCTCCGCCGTCCCGAAGTTTCCATCCCCGGACCCCGCCTTCGTCCCGCTCGCCAGAATCCTCCACGACGATTCCTTCGCCCACACCGAGCTCTCGACGCTCCCCTTTGCGCCCGACGCGCAGCAGACCCGCCCCAACCTCAAGGTCCAGGACGGCTGCGCCAATCGCTGCTCCTTCTGCATCATCCCCACTACCCGCGGACCCAGCCGCAGCGTCCCCCTCGCCACCTGCCTCGACAACGTCCGCCGCTTTGTCGATCAGGTCGGCCAGAACGGCGCCCGCGGCGGGATTGAACTCGTTCTCTCCGGCATCAATCTCGGCCGCTGGGGCCGCGACCTGCAGCCGGCCCGCCGTTTCGAGGACCTCGTCGCCGCGATCCTCACTGAAACCGGTCTCCCCCGCCTTCGCCTCAGCTCCATCGAGCCCATGGACTGGTCGCGCGACCTGCTGGACCTCTACCGAACCTTCTCCACCGGAGAGCATCCGCGGCTGGCCGCCCACGCGCATCTCCCCCTGCAGTCGGGATCCGACGCCATCCTCCGCCGCATGTACCGCCGCTATCGTCCCTGGCATTACGCCGAGCGCCTCGCACAGATCCGCGCTCTGCTGCCCGATGCCGCCATCGGCGCAGACGTCATGGTCGGATTCCCCGGCGAAACCGACGCGCTCTTCCAGCAAAGCCACGACTTCATTGCCACCCAGCCGCTTACCTACCTCCACCTGTTTCCGTTTTCCGCTCGACCCGGCACTCCCGCCTGGGAACTCCACCGCCGGAATCCCGTCCCCCCGCGCGCCGTTCACGAGCGCATGGCCGCGCTCCGCTCTCTCATCGCAGAAAAATCCAGCCTCTTCCGCTCCCGGTTCATCGCCCGCACGCTCTCTGCGGTCACCATCCAAGTCGACCCCGACGGCGCCACGGAAGCGGTCACCGATAACTTCCTCAAGCTCACCCTCGCCCCGCAAAACGCCCAGTCCATCCCCGCCAATCGCCTGGTCACCGCTCGCATCACCCACCTCACCCCCGCAGGCCTCGCCGGCACCGCCTCCCTGTAGCCGCAACCTGTTACTTGTTACCTCGTACCCATTCAGGCCTGCGCCACCGCCATCGCGGAATGCAGCCACGCGCCCCCGCGCACCAGTGCGTCGATGGCTCCCGGCTCCATCGGCCTCGCAAAGTAGTAGCCCTGCCCGCAGGGACACCCCATCGTCTTCAGTTCCTCCAGTTGCTCCGCATCCTCAATCCCTTCCGCTACGACATCCATCCCGAAGGACCGCGCCAGTTCGAGAATCGCGCTCACGATCGTGTGCGATTCGTGATCGTGCACCAGCCCGCGCACAAATGTGCGATCGATCTTCAGCGTGTCGAAGGGAAACCGCTGCAGGTATTCGAGCGAGCTGTAGCCGGTCCCGAAATCGTCCATGTGCAGGCCGACGCCCAGTTTCTCCAGGGCCTGCATCGTCGCCTGCGCCACCGCCGCATTCGCAATCAGGCTGCTCTCCGTCACTTCCAGGCGCAGACACCCCGCCGGCAGCTCGGTTTCCTCCAGCACTTCCTCCACCCGGTTCACCAGATCGGTTTGCTCGAACTGCCGCGCCGAAAGGTTCACGCTCATCCGTACGTTGTCCATCTCCTCGCCGATCGTCCTGCGCCACGACACCAGCTGGCGACAGGCTTCCCTCATTCCCCAGTGGCCCAGCGGCAGAATCAGCCCGGTCTGCTCGGCCATGGGAATGAACGCTCCCGGCAGCAGCAGCCCCCGCCGCGCGTGCTTCCACCGGACCAGCGCCTCGAATCCGACAATCCGGTTGGTCTGCAGATCCACTTCCGGCTGGTAAAACATCACCAGCTCGTGCTGGCGAATCGCGTCCTCCAGTTCGGTCTCCAGGTCGAGGGTCTCGAGCGCCCGCTCCCGCATTCCCTCCGCATAGCAAACCACCCCGGGAGACTCCTGCCGCCGCGCGTGCATCAGCGCCGCTTCCGCATCGCCCATCCGGTCCTCCGGATGCGTGTACCATGCGCTGGCCTTCGCGATTCCCACCGCCAGTTGCGGCATGATCGAATGTCCCTGCCATCGAAACGGCTGCCGCATGGCTTCGCTCGCATCGCGGGCAAACCGCGCCCCTTCAGCTGCGTCCTCTGCCATTTCGAGGCACACCAGAAACTCCGCGCCGTTCAGCCGCGCCGCTACCGACGATCCCGGCAGCAGCCCCTCGATCCGCCTCGCGGCCTCCACCAGCAGCCGGTCGCCACCCCCCGAGCCCAGCGTTTCATTGAGCCGCTCGAACCGGTCCAGCGCCAGCGCCAGCACCGCGAAATTCCAGTCCGCGTGGTGGAATCCCCGCTCGATCCGCCGCTCCACGTGGTCGACGAAAAATGTCCGGTTGCCCATCCCGGTCAGCGGATCCGTCATCCGGCAATGGGTATTGTCCGTCAGCGATCCGGCGATATGCGTCGCCCGCCCGCCCGCGCCTCGTGACACCACCCCCCGCAGCCCCACCCACCGCCACCCGCCCGCGACGTCCTGCACCCGGTGCTCATTCCGGACCGACTGCGCCTCTCCGGTCCGCGCAGCTCGCAGTTCCTCTTCCAGACGGTCTCGATCCTCAGGGTGCACCCGCGCTAACCACGCATCCAGCGTCGAACACGGTCCGCTCACCCCCGTCAGCAACTGCCACCGGTTGGAGCCCCACAGCCGCTCCGCCACCAGGTCCCAGTCCCAGAATCCTTCCTCCGAAGCCTCCAGCGCCAGACCGTATCGGAACCAGTCTTCCCCGCTCGCTTGTCCCTGCTCATCCGGCATGGTCGCCAATCCTTAATCGCAGATGGGCAGAATCCGCCCATAAACCCGCTATCGGCCCGGAAAGCAGCAGACTTGAAAAGGAAGCACGAAAGAGGGCAAATCTGCGCAGCACACGTAACCGTCCCATCCCGGTTTCTTCGGGTTGACATCCGACCCGAACAGGCCCATACTCGGGTCGAATGCCGACCCAGAATCCCGATTCCCCTCCCGACCGCATCGCCCTCCTCCAGGGCACCCTCGATCTCCTCATCCTCCGCACTCTGCTCCTCGGCCCCCACCACGGCCAGGGTGTCGCCCGCTCCATCCAGCGCCAGTCCGAAGAAGTCTTCTTCGTCGACCATGGCTCCCTCTACATCGCCCTCCAGCGCCTCGAAGACAAAAAGTGGATCCGCGCGCAGTGGGGCGTCAGCGAAAACAACCGCCGCGCCCGCTTCTACGAGCTCACCCCCAAAGGCCGCGAGCAGCTTCTCGAGAAAACCGGCGAATGGAAGCGCCTGACCGAGGCCATGGGCCGGATTCTCGACTCCAGCCGCGGCCCCGGCACAGAGGAGGCATAACCATGTTCCGCCGCAAGCGCAGCAAACAGGACTTCGCCGCAGAAATCCAGGCCCACCTCGACCTCGAGGCTGACGACCTTCGCCAGCAGGGACTCGCCTCCGACGAAGCCCGCTTCCAGGCTCGCCGCACCTTCGGCAACGTCCGTGCCGCCCAGGAAACCTTCTACCTCCGCGGCCGCTGGGGCTGGTTCGACCTTCTCCTCCGCGATCTCCGCTTCGGCCTCCGCAGCCTGCGCCAGAGTCCCGGCTTCGCCCTCGCCGCCATCCTCACCCTCGCCCTGGGAGTAGGCGCCAACACCGCCGTCTTCAGCGTTATGAATGCGGTTCTCCTCCGCTCCCTCCCGGTCACCGATCCCCAGCGCGTCGTCTACCTCCAGACCTCCGGGACTCCCAACGGCACCGGCACCATCGACTCCAACTCCACGTTTTCCTACCCCGTCTACCAGGCCCTTCGCCAGCCCACGGGCGCCCTCACGGACGTCATCGCCGTCGGTGCGCTCTCCACCAACAAGATTGGCGTCCGCATCGACCGCCTCCCCGAGCAGGCCGAAGCCGACATGGTCTCCGGCAATTTCTTCTCCGGACTCGGCGTCCGCCTGATCCGTGGACGCGGCTTCACCCAACAGGACGAACAGGACCACGCGCAGGTCCTCGTACTCAGCTACGACTACTGGACCCGCCGCTTCGGCCGCGACCCCAACGTCCTCGGCAGCACCATCGTCGTCAAAGGCGTGCCCTTCACCGTGACCGGCATCGCCGCCGAAGGCTTCGAAGGCGTCGATGCCACGCGCTCCACCGATTTCTGGATTCCCCTGCAGAACCGCCCCGAGTTCAACGTCCTCGGCAATCCTCCCGAAAACGGCAAGCTCTACCAGGCGGACTCCACCTGGTGGTGCCTCCGCCTCATCGCCCGCCTGGCTCCCGGCGTCACCCGCGCCCAGGCCATTACCCGCCTCCAGCCCATCTTCCAGTACGCCTCCCGCATCGGCCTCGGCAACCCCATGCCCGGCGAGCATCCCGTTGTCCTCAGCTTCTCTGATCCCAAAGACTTCGCCGGCTACGACCAGCAATACGGCAAACCGCTCCGCATGCTCATGGCCATGGTGGGGCTCGTTCTTCTCATCGCCCTCACCAACCTCGTCATGCTTCTCATGGCGCGCAACGCCGCGCGCCAGCGCGAATTCTCCCTCCGCCTCGCTCTCGGCGCGCGATCCGGCGAGTTGCTGCGCCAGCTTCTCGCCGAATCCGTTCTCCTCGTCCTGCTCGGCGGCGCGCTCGCCTGGGCGTTCGCCGAAGTCGCTGCGCGCGTGCTCGCGCGCTGGGCCCTCATCGATTCGAGCCTCGCTCCCGACCGCACCGTCCTGCTCTTCACCGCCGCTGTACTCGCTGTCAGCGCGCTCCTGCTGGGTATTGCGCCCTTTCGTGTCGCCATCGCCGGCGGCGCCACCCTCGCTCTCAGAACATCAGCCGCCAGCACCCACACCGACGCAGGTAAATCCCGCCTTGGCAAAATCATCGTCGCCCTGCAGATGGCCGTCTGCGTCGTGCTCCTCGTCGGCGCCGCCCTGCTCACGCGCACTCTCCGGAACCTCCGCAACATCCCGCTGGGCATGAACACCACCGGCCTGGTCGCCTTCGGCCTCAATCCTCAAAGCGTCCACAACGAAGCCCAGCTCGTCCGCTTTTACCAGGAGCTCCAGTCCCGCCTCCGCGCTCTCCCCGCTGTCGAGTCCACCACCGTCATGAGCACCCGCCTCGGCTCCCTCTGGTCCAACAACAGCGACGTCAGAATCGACGGAAAAGAAGGCCGCGCACCCGACGGCAGCGTTGTCATGGTCCGCAGCAACGACATCGGCCCCGACTTCTTCCACACCCTCGGGGTCCCCATCCTGCTCGGCCGCGAATTCACCGACGCCGATGGTGCTTCCCGGCACCCTGTCGCCGTCGTCAATCATCTCTTCGTCCGCACGTTCTTCCCCCATCAGAGTCCGCTTGGACACAAGGTCAACGGCATGACCATCATCGGCGTCGTCGCCAACCATAAATACCGCAGCATGACGGAAAAACCCATCCCCATGGCCTGGTGGGATTACGCCGAGGCCCCCGACGAAGGCGAGATGACTGTCGAGATGCGCGTCCGCGCCGCCGATCCCCTCGCCATCCTCCCCGCCGTCGGGAAAGTCGTCGCGCAGATGGACTCCAACGCTCCGCTCATCCAGCCGGCGCTCCAGCAGGAGCAGTTCGACACCACCATCTCCCAGCAGCTCCTCTTCGCCCGCCTTGCCGAATTCTTCGGCCTCCTCGCCGTCGTCCTCGTCGCCACCGGCCTCTATGGACCCCTCGCCTATCGCGTCAACCGCCGCACCGCCGAGATCGGCGTCCGCATGGCCGTCGGCGCGCGTCGCAGCCAGGTCGTCTGGATGATCCTCGAGGACAGCCTGCTCCTCACCGCCTTTGGCGTCGTCACCGGCGTCCCGCTCGCCATGCTCCTCGGCCGCGGACTCGCGTCCTCGCTCTACGGCGTGCAGCCCCTTGATGCGCTCAGCTACGCCCTCGCCGTCGCAGGAGTCGCCGCCGTCGCCCTGGCCGCCAGCGCCGTTCCCGCTGCCCGAGCCGCCAGCGTCGATCCCCTCCGCGCCCTCCGCACCGAATAGCCGTCCCTTCCGCCTTCATTCATGTGCGAAGGGCCCGCCCGTGCGGTCAGCACGGCCACAGCAACCGCAGCGTCTTCTCCCCCGCCCCTATCGCTGTGTAGCTCGCGCCCAGCACCTCGCCGTCCGCTTCCACCAGCAGCGGCTCCTTATAAGCGCTGCCTTCCGCAGGACGGCAAATCATCCGCCGCACCTGCGTGTACTGCGCAAACGGCAGCCCCCCCCATCCTGGATGCCCGTTGCTCCGGCTGCCTGCCAGCGCGTGAAAGCT
>JBAUGH010000715.1:0-1715 GCA_049679565.1 Acidobacteriaceae bacterium | reverse complement strand
CCGGACTGGTGGCTCCCCCCAGCGACTATGACAAGGCGCTGGAACAGGTCGCAAACAACGTCATCATCACCAACAAGCTGCAGCTGCCCAGCGACATTCACGTCCGCGTGATCCTGACCCAGCCGCTCGAATCGCTGGCGGTGGGCAACACCATTCTGCTCAGCAAGGGCCTGATCGACGTGCTCCCCAACGAGCCCGCGCTGGCGGCAGTGATCTGCTTCCAGCTGGCGCACATCGTCACCGGACACCACATCGACACCCGCTATGCGTTCAACGACCGGTTGCTCTTCCCGGATTCGGCCACCTTCCAGCGAATCACCATGAACCACTCCACCGCCGACGACGAGGAAGCTGCGAAGAAGGCCGTGGACCTGTTCAAGCACTCCAACTATGGCGCCCAGACAGCCGATGTGGGCATTTTCCTCGAGCAGCTCGAAGCCCGGTCCAAAGATCTGCCCGCACTCCTCACCCCAAGGCTGGGCGATCCCATGATGCGCGCGGACGGGCAGCCGTGGCTGGCGGCCCTCATGCAGGGCGCTCCCAAGCTGGACATGGATAACCTCAACCAGATCGCCGCGCTGCCCCTCAACAGCCGTCTCAAGATCGATCCCTGGGACGACAAGGTGTTCGGACTACACTTCCGGGCGCCGGTGCTGCTGAATGCGCGCGACAAGATGCCGCTGGAGATCACCCCGGTGTATTACCGGCTGGATCGCTACCAGGCTCCTGCGCCGGCCAATGCCACGCCCGCCGACGCGACGCCGCCTCCGGGCGCCACGCCCCCCGCCGCCGATGCCGGGACGCAGCCTTCGACCAACGCCCAGACGCAGCCCCAGCAGACTCAACCCCAGACCCAACCGCAGGCGCAGCCGCAGTAACGAAAGTAAATCCCAAAGGGAAAGGGCTGGGCTATGCGCCCAGCCCTTTCCCTTTTAGCCAACCAACCCGCCCCTTAGAAGTGGTAAGCGATGCCGATGACCGGATCGAAAACGTTGTAGTAGACGTTGGTCTTGGTTTCGTTGCCGGGAAAATTGAACGTCGGAGTCTTCATGATGATCCCGCGATACTCGGCGCGGATGTCGAAGCTGGGGCTGATCTCATAGGCGAAACCGGCGCCATAGAGCACACCGATATTCGTGTTGCGGCTGATGCTGCTGGTCAGATACTGGGTCTTGGCATCGTCGATGGGCGAAAAGAGAACGCCCGCCGCCCCGACCTCGACGAAGGGATTCCAGTTTCTGAAGTTAAAGCTCCGAACATAGGCTCCGGAAACTTCCTGGATGCGATCGTGGACCCGATAACTGCCCGCGTTCCAGGCGAAATGCTGGACGTTCTGGTTGTACTGGTAGTTGAGCTCGAGGCCGCTGTGCGGGGTGAGCAGATAGCGGTAGCTCACCAGGCCTCCGAGAATCCCGACCGTGGAATGGAGCTGCACGGCGTTGCCGGAAGCATACGGTGCCATGATTGCGGACTCGCTCAAGCTGATATCCTGGCGGCTTTCCTGCGCATAAGCGGGCAGCGCCATCAACGGCAACAGAAACAAGAACAACGATTTCTTCATTCCTCGATCGACCTCTTCACAACGCCCGCGGGGAAAACTGATGGCTGCCTGCACGGAACCGTCAGAAAGCCGGGGGCTCCCAGGATTGCAAACATCAGAGGATGCTCACCTGGTCATTGTACCTGCCGCCGGGGTTTTCTACAGCTTTAGCCGG
>JBAUGH010000714.1:0-5787 GCA_049679565.1 Acidobacteriaceae bacterium | reverse complement strand
ACGTAGTCCACTATGGATCCTCGATCTTCGAAGGTCTGCGCTGCTACGCTCAGCCGGAAGGCGCCGCAGTTTTTCGGCTTCCCGAGCACATGCAGCGGCTGATCGATTCGGGCCGCATCTATCGCATGACGCTGCCCTGGTCGCTGGATCAGCTGTGCTCCGCGGTGGTCGAACTCACCGAGGCGAACGGCATCGCGCCTTGCTACATACGCCCGATTGCTCTGCGCGGCTACGGCGAAGTGGGGGTCAACCCGAAGGGAACGCCGATCGAGCTGTACATCGCAAACTATCCGTGGGGTAAATATGTCCCGGGCGACGCAGCCGACGTCTGCATTTCGTCGTGGAACCGGCTTGCTCCGAACACCATGCCTTCGCTTGCGAAGGTCGGCGCGAATTACATGAACTCGCAGCTGATCCGCATGGAAGCCGACATCAACGGGTACGCGGAAGGGATCGCGCTCGACGTGAACGGTTATCTGTCGGAAGGCTCGGGCGAGAACGTCTTTCTGGTCCGCAACGGCGTTCTCTACACCACGCCGCTGGCGAACTCGGTTCTGTCCGGGATCACGCGCGACTCGATTCTGACGCTGGCTCGCCACTTCGGTATCCCGGTGGTGGAGCAGGCCCTTCCCCGGGAGATGATCTACATCGCGGACGAGGTGTTTTTCACCGGGACCGCGGCCGAGGTTACGCCGATTCGTTCAGTGGATCGGATCGTGATCGCCGACGGCAATCCGGGACCGATTACGAATCAGCTTCGCGACGAGTATCTGGGCATTGCGAACGGCCTGAAGCCGGACCGGTTCGGATGGCTCACGCCGGTTCGGGTGACAGCGGACCAGCCGGTCACGGCCTAAAAGCCGGAGTCCGCGTCTGTTTCCTGCAGGGGGCCGTTCGCGGCCCCCGAGCTTTTTCCCGCCACTTTGTTTCTGGTGATCCTCGCCGGTACCGTTTCCCTTCTCAGGGATTTTGTTTAGAATCCGAACGAATGGCGACTTTGCGGGAAAAACTGCAGGACGCCTCGCGCTTCCTGATCGCGGCGGAGCTGGTGTCGGTGCGCGGTTCCATGGCGGAAACCAGCGCGGTGAAGGCCCGCGTCTTCGCCAACGAACTGGTGGCAAGCCCGGATATCGACTGGATCTCGATCACCGACAATGCCGGCGGACATCCGCAACTGGCGCCACTGGCGCTGGGGCGGCCGCTTCTGTATGCCGGCAAGGAAGTGGTGATCCACCTGACCTGCAAGGACCTGAACCGCAACGGCCTCGAGAGCGAGGCGTGGATGCTGGACAGCGAAGGGGTCCACAACATTCTCGCGATGACAGGGGATTATCCGGTGGCCGGGAACAGTGGGCTGGCCAAGCCGGTCTTCGATATCGATTCGGTCGGGTTGATTTCGTTGTTGTCGCAAATGAATGATGGGCTGCGCGCGGGAGGAGACCCGGGCCACGACCAGCCGCTGCGCAAAACCAGCTTCTGCATCGGAGCGGTGGTCAACAACTTCAAGGTGCGCGAGGGCGAGGTGATCCCGCAGTATCGCAAGCTCGAAAAGAAGATCGAGTGCGGCGCGGGGTTCATCATTCACCAGATCGGATTCGATTCCCGCAAGATTTCCGAGTTGCGCCTCTATATGGATGGACACGGCATGCAGAGCGTGCCGCTGATCGGCAATGTCTACGTTCTGAACCCGGGCGTTGCCACGATTTTCAGAGACGGCCGGATTCCGGGCGTGGTGGTCAGCCAGCCTTTGTGGGAGATTTGCCAGAAACAGGCGAGTTCCCCGGATCGCGGGCTGGCTTTCTTTTGCGAACTCGCGGCCAGACAGATTGCTGTTTATCGCGGGCTTGGGTTCCGAGGCGCTTATCTTGGCGGCGTCCATCGGTTCCCTGTCGTCGAGCGCATTCTGGAAATCGAGCGCAGCTTCGGGCGGGATGACTGGCGCGAGTTCGCACGCGAGATTCAATTCTCGCGACCGGGCGAATTCTTCTTTTACGCGCAGGATCCGGACACCGGTTTGGCGGATGCGAGGCGGGAAACTCCGAGACCGCCCGCCTCGACGAAGCACGTCACGGCGATTTATCAAATTTCGAAGCTGTCCCACGACCTGATCTTCGAAACGGGCACGCCGTTTGCGCGGCTGGGTGCAACGTTGTGCGCGCACGCTCGCGATCCGCTGCAGGGACCCGCGCCGATGCGGCTGCTGGAAAGGGTGAGCAAGACGGTGCTCTACCACTGTAAGGACTGCGGGGACTGCTCGCTGCCGGAGATTGCCTATCTCTGTCCCGAATCGCAGTGCGCGAAGAACCAGCGCAACGGTCCGTGCGGCGGGACGCGGGAAGGGCGGTGCGAGGTGGATGGCTTCGGCGACTGTATCTGGCTGCGGGCCTGGGAACGGCTGCGGCACGACGGGCGTGAGCAGACGCTGCTGGACCACGTACCCGTCATCCAGAATCAGGGGCTGCGGCGCAGCTCGGCCTGGGCGAACAACTGGCTCGGCCGGGACCATGCGGCAAAAACGCAGACCGGGCCGGCGACGCCGGAGGAGGAAAGTCAACCATCGTGAGCAGGCAACTGAATATCGTCGGGGAGCTGCTGAACAACTCCTTCGCCCGGGCGCGCAAGGCCTTCCTGAACCGCGACCCGAAGGCCTATCAGCAGCTCGCGAAGCTGCAGGCCGACGGCGGCGCTGCGTGGCTGGACCTGAACCTGGACGGGACCCAGCAACTCCAGGTGCGGCGGGAAGAGATGCTGGCTTTCCTGCCGGAAGTGATTCCGGCGATCCAGGAAGCCACGAACACGCCGCTGTGCTTCGACAATCCATCGTACGCATACCAGGAGGCCGCGCTGGAACACTACGATCGCAGCCGCAGCGGTCCGCCGATCCTGAACTCAATCGCGGCGTCGCGGGATCATCTGGATGCGATGATCGACCTGGTGAAGCACTATGACGCGTACGTGGTGGTCATGGCATCGGAACAATTTGTTCCGGGCGGCACGGCCCAATGCACGAACCCCGCGGATTCACATCGAACGGCGCGGGAATTTGTCGAACGGCTGGCAGTCGAGGCGAACCGGCGGCTGGATCAGATCCTGATCGATCCGGGACTGGCTCCGGTGGGTGCGGACACCTATGGGCTGGTCAACATTGGGCTCGACGCGATGCGGCTGATCTCTGCCGATCCGGATTTGCGGGGCGTGCATATGATCGTCGGGTTATCCAACTTCGCGTGGGGCACGCCCAGGGGTGTGCGCGAGGAACTGGAGAAGGCGTATCTGACGCTGGGCTGCGAAGCGGGGCTGGACTTTGCCATTGCCAATCCGGAGAAGAAGCCGGCGCCGCTGCCGAACGATCATCCCATGGTGGCAAAACTGCGGGAGGCGCTGGCGCAGGGGCGGCCGGGCGAGGGCGAGACGGTGGAGATTTCCGGGTTTCGCCAGATCGAGGCCGTCATGGCTATTTGCAGCGAGGCGCAGCCGGTCGACTCTTAATATGGATAACCCATGAGCCTTCCCGCCCCTCAGAACGGACGCCGCATATGGCTGCGGGTGGGGACGCTGCTCGATGGGGTCAGCGCGACGCCGCAGAGGGACGCCCATGTGGTCTACGACAGCCGGCAGATTCTGTTCGCCGGCGAGGCCACGCCCCCTCGGCATCTTGTCCAGGACGAGCAGGCCACACCGGATGCTCATTGGCCGGAGCACACGCTTCTGCCGGGACTGATCGACGCGCATACGCACCTGTTCCTGGAGGGCGGCGAGTTGGACCCGGGCCGACGCGCGGCGCACTTACGACAGTCACCAGCGGAGGTGCTGGAACAGGCACAAGGACGGCTGGAGAAGCTGGTGCGGCTGGGCATAGCCGGGGTGCGCGATGCGGGCGACAAGGACGGCGTTGGGCTGGCGCTGAGCCGGCTCGGCTCGAGCAGCGATCGGCCGCCGATGCCGTATGTCGACAGCCCGGGGGCTGCGATCCACCGCCGCGGCCGCTACGGCGGATTTATGGCGGAGGCGATGGAAGACTGCGGGAGTCCGCAGGAGTGCGTGGCGGCGCGGGTGCGGAGCGGTTCAGACCGCATCAAGCTGATCGCGACGGGGATCATTAACTTCTCCCAGGGCACTCTAACGAGCGAGCCGCAGATGACCGCCGACGAGATTCGCGCGTTTGTCGCGGCGGCTGCCGGTCTGGGAAGACAGACGTTCGCCCATGCTTCGGGCGACGCGGGCATAGAGCGGGTCATCGAAGGCGGCGTGGATTCGGTGGAGCACGGCTATTTTGTTCGGCCGGACCAGCTAACAAATATGCGCGACCGGCAAATTGCCTGGACGCCGACCTTTGCGCCGCTGCAGAAGCAGATCGACCACGCGGATCACGTTGGCTGGGAGGCGAAAACCGTCGCCAACCTGCACCGCATTCTCGAAGCGCATGGGGCGAGCCTGCTGGAGGCCCATCGGCTGGGAGTGGCGGTGCTGGCGGGGAGTGACGCGGGCTCGTATGGGGTTCCTCATGGCCTGGGGCTGCTGGACGAGCTCGAAGCCATGGAGCGCATCGGACTCCCACCCATCGCAGTGATCCATGCCGCGACTGGAGCTGCCTCCCAGCGGCTGGCATTTCGCGAGAACTTTGGGCAGATTCAGCCCGGATACCTCCCGCGGTTCCTCGTGACGCGCCATTCACCCCTGACCACGGTTACAAATCTCCGCAAGCCCCTGGTCGTGGTCTTCGACGGCCAGGTCTTCGAGCGCGGCACAGAGGTCGACGCCGCCGGTCTTTAAAAACGCGCGCCTGCCCGGCGGTTCACGGTGCCTGACCGCACCCGAACAGCCGCGAACCTTACCCCCGCCGCAGGAGTTCATCTGCAACTTTCTTGGGAGTGCCCTAGAATCCCCGGGCCAGGGAACCGATAGAGTGCGCGTAATAACCACCTGCTCCACGTAACGATTCCGGACCTTTCGAAGACGGAAGTAGTTCGGCGCAGGCGGAACTCGATACAAGGAGCCATACCATGTCCCTGACAATCCTGAACAGCGTCTCGTCCCTGACGGCGGAAAACGCATTGTCTTCCACGCAGGCGAGCCTGCAGAAGACGCTCACCGAACTTTCGACCGGACTGAAGATCAACTCCGGATCGGACGATGCCGCGGGCCTGGCTATCGCCAACGGCCTCGGCGCCAACATTTCAGCCCTCACCCAGTCCAGCCAGAACGCTTCGGACGGCGTCGGTCTCCTGCAGACCGCGGACGGTGCTTTGTCTCAGGTCACCTCGCTGCTCAACCGCGCGGTCACGCTGGCCACGGAGGCCTCCAACGGCGGTCTTTCTACCAGCCAGTCCGACGCTCTGAACACCGAGTATCAGTCGATCCTGTCGGAAATCGGCAACATCGGGTCCACCACGAATTTCAACGGTGAACCGATCTTCGGGACCAGCGCGACGGTGTACACCAGCGATGGCACGACCAGCGGCAGCGATACCGTCACCACGGCGATCGGCGCCCTGACCACGACGGCGCTCGCGCTGGACACCACCCAGGACACCACACCCGGCACCACCACCGCGGCGGACCTGTCCACCGCAGCCGGCGCCCAGGGAGCCCTGGCGCTCATCACCGCAGCCATCAGCACGGTGGCCGCCAACCGCGGCGCCATCGGTGCGGCCGTCAACCAGCTGACCGCCGATCAGAACGTGCAGAACACCGAAGTCACGAACCTGACCAGCGCGCAGAACAACATTCAGAACGCCGACATCGGCCAGACGGTTGCCCAGATGACGCAGTTCAACGTCCTCGAGC
>JBAUGH010000713.1:0-2083 GCA_049679565.1 Acidobacteriaceae bacterium | reverse complement strand
TTGTCACCCGCCTCGTCTTTCTCGCCCTGCTCGTCTGGATCGTCGCCCTCGGTATTCGCCTCCGCAGCTTCGACGGCTGGCTCGTGCTCCCGACTGTCATCCTCGTCGGCATCGCCCGCTTCCAGACCGAGCTCCAGGTCCTGCATTTCCGCACGAACTGGTTCCCCTTCGGCATCCAGGTGACCCTCGCCGACGCCTCCAACCTCCTTCTCACCGCGGTGCTCGCCATCCTGCTCCTGCGCCGCCTCCTCCACTCCGTCCGCGACCAGCGCCGCCTCGCCCTCGACGTCAAGCAGGCTCAGGAAGTCCAGCAGGTCATCCTGCCCCAGCCCCGCACCGAGTTCCCCGGCCTCGTCGTCGAAAGCGAGTACCGCCCCGCCCTCGAAGTCGGAGGCGACTTCTTCCAGATCGTCCCCAACTCCGCCGACTCCAGCCTTCTCATCATCGCCGGCGACGTAACCGGCAAAGGCCTTAAAGCCGGCATGCTCGTCGCCCTGCTCGTCGGAGCCATCCGCACGGCCGTCGAAACCACCGCCGACCCCCGCCAGATCCTCGCGGCCCTCAACCGCCGCCTCCTTGGCCGCGGCGAAGCTCACGCCACCTGCCTCGCCCTGCGCATCGCTGCCGACGGAAGCGTCTCTCTTGCCAATGCCGGACACATGCCGCCCTACCTCAACGGGCAGCCCGTATCCATCGACGGCGCCCTGCCCCTCGGCATGACCCCCAACGCTGATTTTTCCGTGATGCGCTTCACTCTCGCCCCGGGTGACCGCCTGGTCGTCATTTCCGACGGCATTGTCGAAGCCACCGACCAGCAACGCCAGCTGTTCGGCTTCGACCGCACTCACCAGCTGCTCGGCAACGCAGCCTCCGCCACCGAAATCGCCGCCGCCGCCCAGTCCTGGGGACAGGAGGACGACATCAGCGTCATCTCCGTCACCCGTACTGCGGTGCTCGCTCCCGTGACCGCTTAAGAAAATCGCGCCGGCTGGATGCCGCTGCGCCCGGTTACTCCTCGAGCCCCCGCAGCCGCGCGATCAGTTCCTCCGGATGGATCGGCTTGGGAAACAGCGTGAACCGGTGCCCCTCCGACTCGGCTCTCTGCATCAGCTCACTCGTCGCCGCCTGCCCGGAGAACAGCAGGACGCGCGTCGCCGGAAGTTCCTTTCGCAGCCGGATTCCCAGCTCCACCCCGGTCATCCTCGGCATCAGCACATCGGTCAGAACGATGTCCGGCTGGAACCGGTGCGCCGCCGCCAGCGCCTCTTCCCCGCTGTACGCCTCCTGCGCCTCGAACCCGTTCGCGTTCAGGATCGCTGCCACCGTCTGCGCAATCAGCTGCTCGTCGTCCACCACCAGCACCCGCGGCCGCGTTCGCCCGCTGCCTTCGTGGACCGGTTCGGAGTATTCCGGAAGCGGAGGCGCGGTTCCATCCGATGCCAGAAAAATGGCGCGATCGAGCACGGGGCCCTCCTAAAAAGTCAGGAAAGACTTACATCAGTCGCTGGCTGCTCGCCCTGCTGCCTGATTGCGATACAGCGACAAGGGGAAGGAAAATTGTAAATGTTGTCCCCCGTTTCGGAGTATCCGTACTGCTTTTTACTTCGATCGTGCCGCCCCAGGACGCGACGAACTGCCGCACCACCCACAACCCCAGCCCGGTCCCAGCCGACGGCTTGGTGGTGAAAAATGGCTCGAAAAGCCGGGGAAGATTTTCCGCCGGAATGCCCATCCCGCTGTCCTCGATCGAGACCTCAAGCCCCCGCTCTTCCTGCCGCTTCGGTTCGTGCACCCCGATCCTCAGCGTCCCTCCCTCTCGCATCGCGTCAATCGCATTCGAAATCAGGTTGGAAAACACCTGATGCAGTTCCCCGCGCAGCGCCCGGATCGCCGGCACCACTGCAAAATCCCTGCTCACGGCGATATTCGAAGCCCGCAAGCGGCTCTCGTATACGGTCAGCACCTCCTCCAGCAGCGCCTCCAGGTCGATCTCCGACGCCACCGATGTCTCCCGGTAGAATCCCAGCGTGTGCCGCGCGATATGCGCCACCCGCGTCAGCTCCTTCTCCGCCGTCTCCAGGTA
>JBAUGH010000712.1:0-5425 GCA_049679565.1 Acidobacteriaceae bacterium | reverse complement strand
GTAGCTGACGTTGTAGACCTGACCGCCGCCGGACAAAAGCTTCCGTGCATTGGCGCCTGAGTAATCGGCGCTGGCCACATAATGGCTGCCCATCCGATGAGCGAGCCCCCCGGAATAGACATACGATACAGGCGATTGCAGCGTCGGATCGACTGCGCCGACGCTGAACTCCAGCCCGGTGAGGCCGCCCGCAGCGTTCAGTTTTTCCGCAGGCAACGTGGGCGCCGGGAATCCGTAGGGCTTCGTGTTGGAGGTTCCGAACCCAAAGACCGGCGCGGGGGTTTGTCCACCATAGAACGTCGGGAAGATGTCACCCGGCGGATTGCCGCGGTACTCCTCCTGCAGATTGGCGAGGGTCGGCCAGTTATGGAAGATGCCGGCCCCGGCTTTTATCAGCCAGTTTCCATTGCCCGCCAGGTCCCACGCGATGCCGGCGCGCGGGCTGAAGACATCGGATATGGACCGCTGCAGGGCGTGATGGTGTTCGATCAGAACGCCATTCGCGATCTGCTGCTGCTCCGTCTGGCCGGGCCCAAGATAGAAGTCGCTGAATGCCGTACCTGCGCTGCGCGACCACGGATTCCCGAAATCGTCCCAGCGGAGTCCGTAGTTAACCGTCAGCTTCCGCGAAGCCTTCCAGGTATCCTGCGCAAAGGCCCCGTAGGTGGTGCCCGCAGCATTCCAGTTGTACTGATCGCGCTGGCCGGTGAGCGGGCTATAAGCCAGGCCGCTTTCGGTGTAAGGATTGTCCTGGGCCAGATCCAGCAGGTTATTGAACGAGAAGGTCGGCTGATCGTAGGGCCCGTTGAAGATTTCGATGTCGTCGCCGAACAGGCCTTCGAATCCAGCCTGCAGATCGTGGTTGCCCACCAGGTGGGTCAGCATATCGCGCCAGTGATAATTGTGCTGGATGAAATCGCCCTGCGCGAATCCGTCTCCATAACCGGCGCCGATGCCGGTCACATTGACGATGGGGACGCTAAAGAGTCCGGTCTGCGGCTGGATCCCTTCAATGCGGTCCGCGCCAAATTCGGCCTCATTGATCGTGTTCGGGCTGAAGGTGTGCGTTTCGTTCCCCTGGATCGCCCACTCATAGAAGTTGTTTGTGGTCGTGAACGCTGGCCGCGGATTCGGCCCATTCGTTTTGGCGGTGGTGCGGTAGATGGTTGCGTAGACTCGGTCGTTGTGAAAGTCCTCATCCCCGCGAATGAAATACTGATCGCCATTGCGATAGCCCGCGGCGTTGTAGTTGCCGCTGTCGATCATCGGCAGGGTGCACGGCAGGTTTCCCGTAGCCGGTGTCCCGCAGGCATCACTGCTGCCCGCCGGGAAGATGTTCGCTGCCGTTGAGGAAACGGCGACGTTCGTGACGCTGCTGACCGGGTAGGTGGTGAGAATCTTCGTACCCACCGTGTTCGCGTAGTTCGCCTGCGCGTAGGCCACGAATGCCGGATCCGCAAAGGTTGTCGAGTACGGGGATGCGAACGAAGCAATCTGCGGTTCAATCTCGAAGAAGAAGAAACCCAGCTTCTTTCCCGGCCACACCGGGCCGCCGACGGAGGCAGAGATGTTGTTGCTGTGGAACGGCGGATACTGGTGGGTGAACTCCGTGGTCGCTTCCAGATCCTGGTTGGTATAGAAGTCCGCGGCGTTGCCATGGTAACGTGACGTGCCCGACTTGGTGGTCATCGTCATCTGCACCGAGCTGGCACGGCCGTAAAGCACGGAGTACGTGTTGGTCTGGATGCTGGTTTCCTGGATCGAGTCCGGACTGGGAGTCAGGTTCAGCACCCCGGCACGAATCGAACTGGTGACGTCCAGTCCATCGACGATGTACATGTTGCCGACCGCGCCTTGTCCGTTGGCGCTGGCGTCCACCTGGGTTTCCGTCGAATAGTTGTCGCGCCCCGAACCGGGGCTGCCGTTCGAGGTCACGCCCGTCCCCGTAACACCGGGGGCGAGGGTCACCAGCGAAATCATGTTCTCGCCTGCCAGCGGCAGGTTGGAGAGCGTGCGCGAGGAAATCGTCTCCTGAATGCGGTTGTCGGCCGTATCCAGCAGGGGCGATTGTGTCGTCACGTTGACCGTCTGCACCGCACTGCCCACCACCAGCTTGACCGGCACATTCATGACCTGGTTGGTTTGCAGAACCACCGGCACCGTGACTGCGCCGAACCCTTTGGCCGTGGTGGTCAGGTGGTAGTTGCCCGGCGCGAGGCTGGGAAAGGTGAAGACGCCCGAAGCGTTGGTCGTGGCCATGGTGATCTGGCCGGTTGCGTCGCTGGCCAGTTTCATCTCGGCGTTGGGTACCACTGCACCGCTGGGATCGACGACCGTTCCGGTCACCGTTCCGCTGAACTGAGCCCAGGCCGCCTGAAGTGAAAAGCTAAGGCCCAGAAGGGCCAGAAGGGAGAGAAGTCTTGTGCGCCTCATTGTTCCCTCTTTTATGGTTTGAAGATAACGTTTTCTCGGTTGCTGCACTGTGATACGCCGCTGCCCGTAGCTTTGTCAAGAGGTTCCTTTCGCCATCGGCTGCAAAATGCTCTCCCCCCGCATCAGGACTGTATCCAGGCTATCCTTTGCCCTGCCCCCGTCGTCTCTTTGACAGGGGCCGCTAACGCCACTAGGATCAACCGCAGACCGTCAACCAGTGCCTCAACTTTCCTGATTGGTGACACCTTATGAGAAAACGATTCTCTCGCCGGACATTCCTCAGGGGCAGCGCCGCCGCAGCCGCAGCTGGCGCGCTTGGACCCCGCCTGCTAGGCCAGACATCCGCGGCTCCCGATAAAGGGACCACCCTCCTCAGCCAGTTCGACTACGCCGACGTCGAACTGACCGAAGGCCCGATGCGGAGCCAGTTCCGTGCCAATCATGAATTCTTTCTTGCCCTCGATGAGGACGCCCTGCTCAAGCCCTTCCGCCAGAAGGCCGGCCTGCCCGCCCCTGGCCCGGACATGGGAGGCTGGTACAGCTGGTCCGATGAATTCGATCCCCCCAACAACATGACCGGCTATGTGCCCGGCCACACCTTTGGACAATATGTCTCCGGTCTCGCTCGCGCCTACGCAGCCACCGCAGACCAGCCCACCCAGGCCAAGATCCATCGCCTCGTCCGGGGATACGCCGAGACCATCACGCCGAAGTTTTACGTGGGCTATCCCCTCCCCTGCTACACCTTTGACAAAATCAACTGCGGCCTCATCGACGCTCACCAGTTCGCCCATGATCCCGATGCGCTGCCCGCTCTCGCGCGCGCCACTGACGCCGTCATGCCATACCTTCCACCGCAGGCGCTCACCCGGCCCGAGATGGCTGCTCGTCCGCATCCCAACATCGCCTACACCTGGGACGAAAGCTACACCCTCCCGGAAAATTTCTTTCTGGCCTGGAAGCGTTCCGGCGACCAGCGCTATCTCGAGCTCGCGCAGCGCTTCCTGCAGGACAAGGATTACTTCGATCCCCTGGCTGCCGGAGAAAACGCCCTGCCCCACCAGCACGCCTACAGCCATGTCAACGCCCTCAGTTCCGCATCCCAGGCGTATCTGGTGCTGGGCAGCCAAAAGCATCTGCGCGCCGCGCGCAACGGCTTCGGGTTTCTCCTGGCACAGAGCTTCGCCACCGGCGGCTGGGGCCCCAATGAAGGATTCGTTGAACCCGGAAGCGGCGGCCTGGGCAACAGTCTCACATCCACCCACGCCAGCTTTGAAACCCCCTGCGGCGCCTACGGCCATTTCAAAATCGTCCGCTACCTCATGCGCATTACCGGCGACAGCCGCTACGGCGACAGTATGGAGAAGGTGCTCTATAACACCATCCTCGGTGCTTATCCGCTGCAACCGTCGGGCTTCAGCTTCTACTACTCCGACTACAACAACAACGGCGACAAGGTTTACTACCCGGAGCAGTGGCCCTGCTGCTCGGGAACCTTCCCCCAGGTCACCGCCGACTACGGCATCAGTTCGTATTTCCGTTCTCGCGATGGCGTCTTCGTCAACCTGTTTGTGCCGTCGCGGGTGAGATTCCGGCAACAAGGCGCTGAATTTGCGCTGGAGCAGCAGACCCGCTACCCCTACTCGGACGAAACCACACTGCGGCTGACCGGCGAGAGCCCGCAGACCTTCACCATCGCCCTGCGCGTCCCCGCATGGGCGGGGCCCGGCACTTCGCTTTCCATCAATGGCCGCCGCTGGGACGGCGAGTTGCATCCCGGTACATTCGCATCCCTTCGCCGCCAGTGGAAATCCGGCGACACGCTCGAATTCTCCATCGATCGGGTCCAGCGCCTCGAGGCCGTCGATCCGCAGCATCCGGACACGGTCGCGCTTCTCTCCGGGCCACTCACGCTCTTCGCAGTCAATTCCCCCGAAAGTCGTTTCAGCCGCGCTCAGCTGCTCGCTGCGCGTCAGAATGGTTCCTCGTGGACCGTCAATTCCGCTGCGGCTCCGGTTACCTTCCAGGCATTTCCTGACATTCAGCACGAGGATTATCGGCTCTATCACGATGTCTCTGCCTGAACAGATTTCCCATGGATGGTCCCGGATCATCCTCGGCCGTGCCGCGCTCATCCTCGTTCCCGGCCTGCTGTTGCTGCCTCCTCTCCGCGCGCAGCAGGGGGGCATGGCCACCGGCGCCGCGCAGAAAGCCCAGTTCGACGCAGAGCACCGGCCCATCACCGCCGGCGGCTTCGTCAAAGCCGGCCCCATCGTCTTTCAGAATGTCGCCGAGCAGGCCGGCCTTACCCGCTGGCACAACACCACCGGCACACCGCAGAAGCGCTATATCGTCGAGGCCAAGGGCTCGGGGGTCTGCCTGCTGGATTATGACAACGACGGATGGCTCGATATCTACCTGGTCAGCGGGTCGACCTTCGACGCCCGCACCGGCAAAACCAGCCCCCCGCACGCAGCCTTGTTCCATAACAACCATGACGGCACCTTCACCGACGTCGCGGAGAAGGCCGGCGTCGCCAACGACCGCTGGGGCCTTGGCTGCGCGGTCGGCGACTACGATAACGACGGCTGGCCCGATCTCTATGTGACCAACCTCGGAACCAACCGCCTCTACCACAACAACCATGACGGCACCTTCACCGATGTGGCGGAGAAGGCCGGCGTGGCTCTCGCCTCAGATGCGCCCAACATCGCCGTCGAGCATACCGGAGCGACCTTTGGCGACTATGACGGCGATGGCCGCCTCGATCTCTTCGTCGCCGGCTACACCCGTTACGACTTCGATCATCCGCCCGTACCCGGCAGCAAAGCCGTCGATTACTCGCTCTGCCAGTACCGCGGCGTGCAGGTCATGTGCGGCCCCCGCGGCCTGCCCGGCGCCGAAGATCATCTCTTCCATAATAACGGCAACGGTACCTTTACCGATGTGAGCGTCGAAGCCGGGGTCAGCGACCCCCAGCGCTATTACGGGC
>JBAUGH010000711.1:0-2161 GCA_049679565.1 Acidobacteriaceae bacterium | reverse complement strand
TCGTATATCTCGGTTGTCGAAATGGAGTTGTTAATTCAGCGGTGAGCAGCACTCAAGGTCTGGCCGCGTCTCACCGCGGTAGCACTCCAGCGGCGCTCAACGCTGCCGCGCTTAGGTTTTCTGCGCCGCGCTTTTGGGCTTCGTTCTCCGCCGCCTCCACAGGCAGCTCGATGATCACCGCTCCGCCGCGCGGCTGCAGGTTCACCGCGCTGATCTCCCCGCCGTGCTCGCGAACGATCGAATAGCAGATGCTGAGCCCCAGGCCCACGCCCTCGCCGGGATGCCGGGTGGTGTAGAAGGGATCGAACGCCCGCGACGGCTCCGGAAATCCAGGTCCCGAATCGATGACCGCCACCTGCACCGCGTGCGATAAGGGGACCGCCTCCACCGTCAGCCGCTTTTCCTGGCCTTCCGGGAGGTCACGCATCGACCCCGCGGCGTTTTTGATGATCTGCACGAACACCTGGCGCAGCTGGGCTCCGTCCGCCGCCACCCGCGGCAGATTCGGCTCGATCCGCAGCTCCAGGACGATCCCCGCCGCCTCGAGTTCGTGGCGCATCAGCTTGTCCACGTCTTCCAGCATCAGGCCCACATCGATCGGCATGCGGCCGCCGGTCGACGCCTTCCGGAAGCGCATCAGGCTCTCGATGATCAGCTTCATGCGGCGGGCTTCATTCTTAATCACACCGGCCTGCTCGCGGGCCGAGGGATCGTCGCTGTCCGCCAGCAGTTCGGCGTAACCGGTCACTACCGTCAGCGGATTGTTCAGCTCGTGGGCCACGCCGCCGGCCAGCTGCCCCAGCCCGGCCAGCCGCTCTGCCTGCATCAGCTGGCGCAGCAGCGCCTGGTGTTCCCGCGCGGCTCCAATTCGCGCCACCAGAAGCGCGAGCGGAAGGACGTCTTCGGTCAGCAGCGGCTCCTCCTCATCCCGCAACCCCGCCAGCAGCAACGAGCCCATCAGCCGCCCGTCGCGGCCGTGAATCGCCAGCGCGTGCACCTGATGGAAATCTTTGGGCAGCTCTTCGCCGGGCAGCAGCAGAGCACGCAGCTTCACCAGCGAAACGTGCCCGATTTCCGGCACCGAAACCTTCTTCGTCCGGATTTCCTTCACCGTCTCATCGGTGGTCCGCTGCGCCACCGCATCCAGCGTCTTCGCCAGCCGCACGTCGATACCCGCCTGCCCGGCCAGCCGGAAACAGCCCTGTGGGGTGCGCACCAGAATCGCCGCCTGGCGAAACCGGCTCACCGTCGTAATCGTCTCGCACACCAGGCCGTACTGGCTGGGGTCTTCCTCAAAGGGCATGCCCTCCAGATACAGCTCGGTGTACTTCTCCATCTCCTCGCGCGCCCGCCGGTCGCGCTGCTGGGTCGCCAGGTTCGACTGCAGCTCGTCCTCCAGCACCAGGACGATCATTCCCACCGCGGTGATCACTTCCATCAGATTCACGGCGCGCAGCAGCAAAACCGGGCCCGCCACACGATGCGCCAGCGGCGTGAGGAGAACGGGCATGGCCCATCCCACCAGCCCGCCCACGGTAAACACCACCCCCGCCGTCACCCGCCGGAACGCCGAGGCGAACAGGAAGGCGGTCATCAGCAGAACCCCGCTGTGCACCAGGGCCAGGGTCGCGAAGTAGTGCTGGTGCGCGGTCAGCCAGAATCCCACGCTGCCCATCAGCGCGACAAAAGCCAGGCTGGCCCACACCGGCACCAAATGGCGATCGAGGCTCCACTTGCCGGCTACAAAAATCGCCGCCGCACAGCAGGCCATCAGGAACAGGCGCCCTGCGTCGCCCGGCCTCGGGTTGAGAGAGACGGTTGTCGAATACAGAATCAGCGGGATCCCACACGCCACCACGTAGAGCACCGGGATTCGCCTGCTGAAGTTCTGTGGGGCCAGCGAGCCCAGGAACATCAGCACCGCAAGCTGCATGCTGGCCCGCGAAACCGCCAGCCAGATACCCCCCTGCCCCCGCCCCAGAACCTCCATCTCCAGCTGGATGGCCGCGAACATCCACCCCACCAGCCACAGCAGTTGCCGCCGCCGCGCCGAGGGAAAGTCGCTCATCGACCGCCGGGCAGGCTGCACCCCGCGTTTCCGGAACCACAGCGTCCCGAAAACCGCTACCAGCGCGATCAGTAAAACCAGCGCCGGCGTCCT
>JBAUGH010000710.1:0-2241 GCA_049679565.1 Acidobacteriaceae bacterium | reverse complement strand
GGGTGAGGGGCCTTGTGCTTCCTCTCTCCGCTAATGGCCGGCCCCGGGGCATCATTGGCCGCCTGCCGAACGCTACCGGCTTGCTGCTACGGGCTCCCCGTCGTTGCCGTCCCGGCGTAGAATGATTCGTCGGGCCCGTCGCACGCCCTGCCAATGCGATGTCGCTTCCCCGGACTTTCGCGTATTGCGCTTCTCCTGGCCTGAACGGCGGCCAACGTGTGCCTCGGAGGGCAAGCGGCCTCGCAACCGGAAAATGCATCTTAAAGTGAAACTTAGGACTGAAATCCGTGTCCAAGTAATTGCAACCGGCAGGCCTGCGCCTGCCTTCCGCTCTTGTTTTGAATACAACCCAGAGGTGTTCTAAATGGTCGCGAACTGTGATCGTACATGCGCGCTCCTCCGCCGTCTCCTGGTAGCGGCTTCGGCTTTCGCTGTCGGAGCCTCGCTCTCCGCAGCAGCCCAGACTTCGCTCGCTGCCAACAATTCCTCCGACGGGCAGAGCTTCTCGAGCTCCGCGGTCCCCTCGACCGATACACCCGGTACCGACGCCCTCCTCGGCGCAGCGCCCGCACCCCTTTCCGCCTCTTCTGCCGACCCCTCTCCCCAGTACGGCGGCGGCCGCAGCAGCAATTACCCCAATTACCCCAACTATGAGGGCAGGGCCAGCCACATCGCCTTCGTCGGCGGCGCCGGCCTCACCACCCCCATCGGCAACGCCACCCACGGCTATGAAACGTACGGCTACAACTTCGACGTCGGCGGCGGCTGGAACTTTAACAAAAAATTCGGCGCTCTCTTCGAATACGGGTTCAACAAAAACAAGATTCCCGGCGCCACCATCGCCCTCGTCGGCGCCCAGGGCGGCAACATCAATACCCACCTCTTCATGTTCAATGCCATCTACTACGCTCTGCAGCGCAGAACCACCGGCCTCTATGTGACGGGCGGCCCCGGCTACAGCCACAAGACCACCAACTTCACCGACCTTGAGGAAGTAGAAGAGTGCTACTACTTCTGCTACTACGGTTACGCCCCCACGACGGTATACAACTTCAGCAGCAACCAGGTTGCCTTCGACGGTGGCCTCGGCATCTACTGGAAGGCCTTTGGCCAGGACAGCAAAGCCAAGCTCTTCGCGGAAGCCCGCTACGTCTTCGTCGACTCTCCGGCCGCAACCAAAACCTCCGATGGTGAAGGTACCGAGGAGATCATCCCCGCAACCTTCGGCATTCGCTTCTGAAGAACCGCGCCTGCGTCAGCCGCTTCGCTCGCTCGCGGCTGGCGCATTCTGTCATCGTCTGAGTCCGGCACCGGACCACGCCGATGGCTCCCATCGCACGAAAGGTCCGGCCGGCACTCCCCAGTCCTTCCCACCCGCCGAACCTCGGGGGTCGATTCAGTGAAGAAAGTCCGCGCAGCCGCCCTCGCGGTCGCGCTTCTCAGTCCCTGCCTCCTGCTCCCGGCAGGTTGCGGCGTTACCCAGGGAACCGATCCTCCGCCGGTCCAGAGCGCGCCCACCGGCCCTCCGCCCGTCGCCGGATCCACCGGCTCCATCACTCTCAGTCCCCCTTACGTAGCTCTCCATCCCGGTGACAAAGTTCAGTTCGCCGTCTCCGGCGCCCCGTCGAGCGCCATAACCTGGCTGGTGGACGGCATCCAGGGCGGCAACGCCGGCCTCGGCACTGTCGACGCCGCCGGCAACTACACCGCACCTGCAGTCCTTGCCCAAAGCGCCAACTTCACCATCACCGCCGAGCTCACCTCCTCGCCCCAGGCGAACAACGCCACCTCCGTCGCCTCGGTCATCAACTACGGCAACATCTACCCCACCGCCAATCCCCAGGTGATGGAGTACTCAATCTACCTGCCGGTCCCCGGCCAGGTCTCGGTGGATTTCGGCCCTACCTCCAGCTACGGCCGCAACACCTCGCAGTTTGCCACCCCCACCCCTTACGGCGGCCAGGTCAACGTCCTCGTTGCCGGCATGCTCGCTCAGACCCTCTATCACATGCAGGCCCATGTGAGCCTCACCGATGGAGCCGCCTGGACCGACGCCGATCATGACCAGTTTGCTTCCGGCCTCTCCCTCACCACTGGATCGCCGCCTCAGACGAGCCCCATCACCATCTCCCCTTCCGGCTCCCCCCAGTCCGGCATCGAGATGTGGAACACCCTGCTCCCCAATAACCTTACTCAGGTCTTTGCCACCGACCTCCAGGGCAATGTCATCTGGACCTATAC
>JBAUGH010000709.1:0-2947 GCA_049679565.1 Acidobacteriaceae bacterium | reverse complement strand
GCTGTGACCCTTTCGCCCGAACTCCGCGCCAAATACGAGCCTGTCATCGGGCTCGAGGTCCACGTCCAGCTGCTCACCGAGACCAAGGCCTTCTGCGGCTGCGCCAACAAGTTCGGCGCTCCGCCGAACACCAACGTCTGCCCGGTCTGCCTCGGACTGCCGGGAGCCCTCCCGGTCCTGAACAAGCGCGCCGTCGAGTTTGCCACCCTCGCCTCCCTCGCCCTCCACTGCGAGGTCCGCGAGCGCTCCATCTTTGCGCGAAAAAACTACTTCTACCCCGATCTGCCCAAGGGCTACCAGATTTCCCAGTTCGACAAGCCGCTCGCCGAGCACGGCTGGATCGAAGTTCCGTCGAACGGTGCGACAAAGCGGATTGGCATCACCCGCCTGCACATGGAAGAGGACGCGGGAAAATCCATGCACGACGGGTTCCGCGACTCGGCCACCCGCACCTACGTCGACCTGAACCGCTGCGGCACGCCGCTGATCGAGATCGTCAGCGAGCCCGACATGCGGACTCCGGACGAGGCCTTCGAGTACCTGACACGACTCAAGGAAATCATCATCTACACCGGCGTGAGCGACGGCAACATGGAAGAGGGCTCGCTTCGCTGCGATGCCAACGTCAGCGTCCGGCTGCGCGGGGCGGAGAAGTTCGGCACCAAGGCCGAAGTTAAGAACGTCAACTCCTTCCGCTTCATCCGCGCCGCGCTCGAATACGAGATCGAGCGCCAGATCGAGATCGTCGAAAGCGGCGGCCGCGTCGTTCAGGAAACGCGCCTCTACAACGCCGGCGAAGGCCGCACCTGCTCCATGCGCTCGAAAGAGCAGGCCCACGACTACCGCTACTTCCCCGAGCCCGACCTTCCGCCGCTGGTGGTTACAGAGGCCTGGAAATCCGAGATCGCCAGCCGCATGCCTGAGCTGCCCGAAGCGCGCCGCGCCCGCATGATCGCCGAATACGGCATCACGGAGCAGGACGCGCACACCCTGACCGCCACGCGCGAGCTGGCGGATGCCTTCGAGGCCGGCGCCAGGAAGGCGAAAAGCCCGCGCCGCCTGGCCAGCGTTTTCCTGACCGAGCAAGGCGGCCGTTTGAACGCCCTGGGGCTCACTTTCGAACAATCGCCGGTTTCCATGGAGGGCAATGTGCTCGCAGCGGATTTGCTCGATGCGGGTACGATCAGCTCGAAGCAGCTCAAGCAGCTCTTCGACCAGTGCTTCGAGCGCAAAGAAGATTTCGGTTCTGTCTACGAACGGGAGAAGCCGCAGCAGATTACCGATTCGTCTGTCCTCGAAAAAATGATCGATGACGTCATCGCCGCCAATCCCGCCCAGGTGGAGCAGTACCGCAAGGGCAAGAAGACGGTGGCCGCCTTCTTTGTGGGCCAGGTGATGAAGGCCTCCAAAGGCCAGGCCAACCCGGCGCTGCTCAACGAGCTGGTAACGAAGAAGCTCGACGGATAATCAGCAACCGGCACGGCTTCAAACAGCAAGTCCTGTAACCTGGCACTCTCAGGCCGCCGCGCTCTCTTCCGCCTCGTCGCCCAGCGTTGCGGCCGCCACTCTCCGCAGCCCTGTAACCGGCGCCGCGAAATAGCTTCCGATCAGCCGCGGAATCCGCTGCAGATCGGCACCCAGCGACGCCGACTCCTCGCCCACCAGCAGCGCGCCGTTGCGGATCATGTGCCAGTGGAAGGTCGCCGACAGCAGCGTATAGATCACCCCGGCCACGCCCAGCTGCCGCGTCGCCCGCCCGTCCAGCCAGAAATGAAGCCCGGCATCGCAGCTCAGCGATGTGAGAGGGACCACCACCACGCATGCCAGCCACGCCAGCAGTTCGGGCCGCAGTTCGAGGGACTGCTGCTGCAGCGCCGAGAAGAAGCCGCAGGTCACCAGCACAAACGCCGCTTCCACCAATCCGAAGTGCCGCCGCGCATGGAACTCCATGTGCCACAGCGCCGCCACGCACGCTGCCCCGCGCAGCAACGCCGTCAGCAGAGCCACCTTCCAGTTCCAGTGGGTCAGGGCAAAGAGCCAGCCCCTGCCCGCTCGCCTGGCCTTACCGGTTCGCTGCTCCATCGGCCCTCCGCCTGCGTGGGCGCTTCCCCGCCCCGCCTGCAGCATGGCCGCTCGCCCTCCAACACACGATCAAACGACGGTTACAATTCGCCCAATTTCAGCCGCGCCGCACCTGTGTCGTCATCCCGCCGCCGCGCGCTGTTGCGGGAAGTTACCAAGGTTCGAAAAATCTTCGAAACTTCACCCACAACCCTGGGTTCACCCTTGCGACGGCGAATTTCCACGCCGATCGACTTCAGCCATCAGCGGTTCACGGGACACGCCGATTCGGGCACTGCGACCGCCGCCTTCCGAGGATCACAGCCAGGACGCATCGAACGGTCGCGTGTTCGCACGCGCGGTCCTCCTCCTGCGTCCGGGCCGTGCTCCTCCCCCAGCGGCCTCGCCTCTCGACAAGCTTCCCGAACCGCGGAAAGAGACGTACCGTATGTTGACCCACGCGCTCCGCTCTCGCCTCTCCGCCCTTTGTCTCAACACTGCGCCGCTCCTGCTGTCGGTCCTGTTGCTGGCGGGCTGCGGCATGACCAGCAGTTCCAACACCGTATCCCCCGGAACGACTACCGGCGGCGCCTTCGTGATCGGAACCGACGCCCCGGTTGCGAGCGTGGTCTCCTTCACCACCACCATCCAGTCGATCGACGCCATCGACGCCAACGGCAACTCGGTCTCGCTCCTGAGCGGTTCCCCATCGGTCGACTGGGCCCGCTACAACGGCCTGCAAACCATGCTGGATATGAATGATGTGCCGGTGGGGACCTATGACAAGATCGCGATCACCTTCGCCACCTCGCCGGCGCCGGTGATCGGATACCTGCAGACCGGCAGCGGCGCGCCGACCCTGCAGACGATGAACGCCAGCTTCACC
>JBAUGH010000708.1:0-8063 GCA_049679565.1 Acidobacteriaceae bacterium | reverse complement strand
GCTCTCCGCTGCGAGCGACGCCGGGCACGGGCTCGTGGCCGAAGTACCGTGTCAGAACGCGTTCGACATTGCCATCGACCGCGGCCACGGCCTCGCCAAAGGCGATGCTGGCAACCGCTGCGGCCGTATAGACGCCGACGCCGGGCAGGCGGCTGAGGCCCGCCGCATTGCGGGGAATTTCGCCCTGATGGTCGGCCACGATGGCGCGCGCGGATTCATGGAGAGCCCGGGCGCGACGGTAGTAACCGAGACCGCTCCACAAGGCGAGAACTTCGGACTCCTGGGCCGCAGCGAGGGAGGCCAGCGTGGGAAAACGGGCCATGAAGCGCGCGTAATATTCGATGACCACCGTGACTCGAGTCTGCTGCAACATGGTTTCCGAAACCCAGATCGCGTAAGGGTCGCGGGTCTGCCGCCAGGGCAGATCGCGGGCGTTTTGATCGAACCAGTGCAGGAGGTTCCGGCGAAAGTCCGCGTTGGATTGGGTCGTATCCATTCAGCAGTCCAGGGGTCATTTCATCGGCTTTCCGGGGAAGCCGCAATCCCACAAAAGGCGAATGCCGGTCGGGTGCACCTGGTCGGTTAACGAAAGAAGCGGGTCGGGTCCGCTGAGTTCCTGCCTATGGAGAGGGTGCGTCACGATGATCTCCGGGATTTCGGCTAGTCTGGACAGTTGGCGATGACGATGGATTCCCTCATCCGGCGATTGCCCAAGGCGGAGCTTCATCTCCACCTGGAGGGAACCGTTACTCCAGACACGCTGGTGGAACTGAGCGCGCGCCATGGCGCGCCGCTGGATCCGGAAGAGGCGCGGCGGCTCTATCGATACACAGATTTCACCGGGTTCCTGATGGCGTTCAAGGCCATCTGCGAACACCTGCGAACAGCCGAGGACTACGAGCTGATCACGTGGCGGATGGCGGAGCAGCTGGCCCGCCAGGGCGTGGTCCATGCCGAACCGTACGTTTCGGTAGGAGTCGTCTACTACTGGAAGCGGTGCGCCTTCGAGCCATTGTTTGCGGGGATGGAGCGGGCGCGAGTGCGCGCTGAGGCGGAACTGGGACTCACCCTTGGCTGGATCTTCGACGCGGTGCGGCACTTTGGCGCGGAGGAAGCTGCCCTGGTGTTTCACAAGGCGGCGGAGATGCGGAAAGAGTTTCCCTCCATTCTGGGGATTGGAATCGGCGGGGACGAGCGCCGCACCGGGGCGGAGCCGTTCCGGGAGCTCTACGCAGAAGCTCGGGACGCAGGTCTGCGGCTGACGGCCCATGCGGGCGAGACAGTGGGGCCGGAGGGCATCTGGGGGGCGCTGAACATCGGGGCGGAGCGGCTGGGCCATGCGCTTTCTGCCATCCACGATCCGGAGCTGATGGACGTGCTGGCCGAGCGGCAGATACCGGTGGAGGTCTGCATAACATCGAATCTGCGAACGGGGTGCTGCATGCGGCTGGAGGAGCATCCGGTTCGGCGCTACTTCGACGCGGGTCTGATGGTCACGCTCAACTCGGACGATCCGGCGCTGTTTGGAAGCGACCTGGACGGAGAATACCAGCTGGCGGACGAGCAATTCGGGTTTACCGGGGAGCAGCTGCGGGAACTGGCGGCCAATTCAATTGAGGCCAGCTTTCTCGGACCACAACGGAAGGTGGAACTGCTGCGGCAGATTGAATCCCTCGAATGAGGGATGGTGCTGCGCACGATTTGGGCCGATGAATCTTGCAGGAGGCGCCAGGCCCCTGCGCAAGCTGCGCTATGATGAGCTTAAGAGCGCCGCGTCGGGGAGAGCGCATGTTTTGCATGCTGAAGAGGAAGAGCCGGAAGTCTGCCGTGGTTGAAGCCCTTGTTCCTGAAACGATGCGCTCGCCCTCGCGGGTGCTGCGGGCAGTCGGATGGACGTCGGTGGCGGTCGGGGTAACCGCGCTGGGCCTGTACGTCGGGCACGAGATCCGGGTGCGCTACAAGTTCAGGCGTCGGACGCCGTCGGACTACTTCTCGCATGCAGGCGAGGGTCCGGAATTCGGCATGGGAATTTAAGGGCAGCCGGAGCCGAGCGCAGGCAGCGTCAGGAAAAGCGCGGGTATCCAGCCCAAAGCCAGCACAAAACCAGCGGAACGTTACCGAGCCTAATGGGTGCGATCGACCAGGTAGCGAGCGACGGCTTTCAGCCCGTCCGCCGCGGCGCCGTATCCCTCGAGGACCGCGAAGGCCTCTCCGATCAGACGCTGCGCATCGTGGCGGGACTGCTCGATCCCATAGACAGCGGGCCACGTGGCTTTGTCACTGGCAACGTCTTTGCCGGCAGTCTTGCCGAGGTGCGCGGAGTCCTGGGTCATGTCGAGGACGTCGTCCACGATCTGGAAGGCCAGACCGGCTTTGGAACCGAACGTGGTGAGTCGCTCGGCATCGGGGGCCGTAGCTCCGGCATAGACCCCGCCGGTGACGATGCTGACGCGGATCAGGGCGCCGGTCTTGGCCCGGTGGATGGCAGTGACGGAGTCCGCAGTAGGTTTGGAATGCTCGCCTTCGAGGTCGAGGACCTGGCCGCCGATCATACCGTCCAGGGTGCCGGTAGCTTCGCCGATCAGCCCGACAATTTTGATGGCGCGGTCGGGCGTGCAATGCAGGTTGGCAAGCGTCTGATAAGCGAGGGTCTGCAGGGCGTCACCGGCGAGAATGGCGATGGCTTCGCCGAAGGCGACATGGCACGTAGGCTTGCCGCGGCGCAGATCGTCGTTGTCGAGGGCGGGCAGATCGTCGTGGATCAGCGAATAGGTGTGCAGCATTTCGATAGCTGCGCCAAGATCGTCAATCCCCTCCGGCAGGCCGGATCCCCCGTGGACCGCGCATATCATGCGGGCGGACTCCAGAGCCAGGGTGGGACGAAGGCGTTTGCCGCCGGCGAAAACGCTGTGGCGCATGGCCCCGTGGATCGACGCGGGGACCTGAGTGACGGGCGGGAGGAGCCGTTCGAGCGCGGCGTCGGTGCGCTCCACGCCGTCGCGCAAAATTTCATGTACATCCAGCTGCATCTCGATCATGGTAACGGAATTTTCCTGCTTTTCCGCCTCGGGGCGAAGGCCAAAGCCAGTGTAACGGCAAGGGCAGCCAGGGATAGAGCGATTCCGATCCGCTGGTCCGCGGTGGTGCGCCATCGAATGATGACGCGGTTCGATCCGGGATTGAGGGGGACGACGATCAAGCCGTCGGGACGGAGGGGACGGGTTTGCAGAGCAGCCCCATTGAGAGTGATCTGCCAGGCTGGATAATCCATCAGACGAAAAACAGCCCACGCCGAACGCTGTGCGTCAATGTGGACGTCGATGGTTTGGATTTGCCAGCGCTCCAGCGCGATGCGCGCGGGGACTTCAGCCGCCGGATCAGGGGACCAGGCCGGGTTGTCGCCCTCGGTGGATTCTTCGGCATCCGGCACCGCGAGGATGCGAACGGGCGGCAGGCCCTGCTGGATCAGGCTGTTGTCGGCGGGAGCGGGCGTATATTCGTCGGTTCCCTCGAAGCCCTTGCTCTTGAAGGTGGCGATTTGCGCGGCCACGTTATCTTCTTCGTCGCAGGGTTGCCAGAGCGCACGCGAGGCCCAAACGGACAAGCCGCAGGCAAGCAGGAGCACCAGCATAGCCCGGATGGCGATGGCGCGGCGCGTGGCGGCGACGCGTCCGAGAGCGGCGCCGGCAACGGTGGCGCAGATCATGCCGAGGACCAACATCCAGCGCCAGGGAAACTGGAGATAGCGCAGCTCGGGGAGGGACTGCCAGACCGGATGACTCCAGGGAAACTGAAGTGCGCCGACAGCGCCGGCCACGACGACGAACGGGAGCCACAGGCGGGTGAGCGGTCGGCGGGAGGGCCAGGCGGCGAGCGCCGTCGCGGCGAGCAGAGCGACGACAACCAACGAGACGAGGTGGAGGACCTGATTGTGGTAGGCAAGGTCGAACTGATCCTGCGCGGAAACGGGCGCGGGAAGGCTGGCGAGGCGAACGAACCCGAAGAGAAAGCTGTCCTGAACGCGCATGAGCGGCGCGGTCGCGCGGGCAATCTCGACCCAGCGCTGCTGGAAGATGGCGGGGATCAGCCAGAATCCAGCCAGGGCGAGGCCGAGAGGAACGGCGGCAGCGGATCGAGCGATGAGGCGCCAGGACCTCTGCCGGAGTGCCGCCACCACCACGAGAAGGGCGAGCATGTAGCCGCCCATGACTCCGGACGGGGCGTTGGTGAGCCAGAGAGCGCCGAAGGTAAGGGCAAGCGGGACGATGGTCGATTTCGGTGGGGAGTCGGAGGAATTCGGCGAACTGGGCCGAAGGGCAAAGAGAACCACGAGGGGGACAAAGACCGCCGCGAGGAGCTCGGCTTCGGCGCCGCGTTCGTAGACGACGAAGAGCATGTAGGGATTGATGACATAGAGGCAGGCGGCGAGGGTGGCGCTGTCCTCGGGAAGCCATGCGCGGGCCATGGCCCGCAGGCTGAAGCCGGCGCCGAGCAGGCAGAGCAGCGCGAAGGCCAGGGGCGTCCACGACCAGGGCAGGATGCAGCCGAGAAGGGCGCCGACGATACGGCTGAGCGGGGGATAGAAGACGAAGCGCGGCTCGCCGGCTCCGTAGTTAGCGGAGGCAGCCCACCACGGGTAAAGCAGACCGTGGCGCCATGCGTGGGCGAGCTCGATCCAGTTCTGGAGATGGAAGTCGAAATCCTGGCCGCAGGAGGGTCCGCGCCACGCAAGCGGCAGGACGGCGACGCCTATGACCGCGAGCAGAAGGGAACGGCGGCGGATGGCGCGGGTGCGATCGCTGGACGGGGTGGCAGGAAAACGGAGCCAGAGTCTCATGATCGCGTCCTGGCTGCCTCATGGTTCATGGTTCGAGGCTCATGGTTCGAGGCGCAGCGTGTGAACGGTGGCGGCAGCGACAGCCGAATCGGAAAATGGCAGCGCAAAGGTGGTGCCGTTGTACCAGTACGGCCACTGGTCGCGATAGTACGGGCTGAGGGGGTCGCCGGATTCTCCCATCAGGATGTTTTCCCTGGCGCCATCGACATTGCTCCAGTCGATGGTGAAGCGCTGCGAGGGGCCGAAGGTACGGCCGACCTGCTTGACCGTGGTGGTATCGCCGGACTGAGGCTGGGGCCCGGTGCCCGTCCATTCTTTGAACCACGGAAGCAGGCCGAAGAGCGGATGCTCGACGTCGACGGGGTGGACGTAGCCGTAGCGCCAGGAGGCCAGGTTGCGGGGAGCGTGGTCCTGGTTCAGGCCCTGGCGGACGACATCGGCCAGGAAGTCGTCCCAGCTGGCGTAGTGGGGCGGTAACCACGTGGGCGACTGGCTGGTGAGAATCTGCTCGCTGGCGAAGAGGCTTTCGGCCCAGCGGTAAAGCCGCCACTGGTTGCCGAGTTTGGGACGCAGGATCATCGGGAGGAAGACTGCTTTGGCGGCGTTGACGATGGCGGCAGGCGCGGAGTCGATGCCGACAACGCCGTTCCAGGAGCGGAGCAGGTCGGCGGCCTGGCGGAGGCGCGTGTCGGCATGGGTGGCGTGGTCGATCGCGTAGGCCAGACGCTGGGCGATCTCCTGGTCGAGCCCGGAGTAAACATCGGTCTGGAGGGTGAGCATGTCCTGGGGCGTGAGCTTGTCCTTCGGCTCCAGCCATTTCCAGATGCGCTCGTTGCGGTAGGGGTCGGCCCATTCCAGGGTGAGGGGCGTTGGATAGCCATCCGGCGTTACGCGGGCGTTGGCCGTCGCCAGGATGCCGTCGGGCGGATCGTACGCGGTGGGGAGTTGGTCGAAAGGGATGTAGCCCTGCCATTCATGCTGCTCGTCGGCGATGGGGACGCCGGCGAGGCCATTCGGGCGTGAGGGAATCGCGCCGACGGCCTGGTAGCCGATGTGGCCCTCGTCGTCGGCGTAGACCACGTTCTGCGTCGGTGCCCACCAGGCGCGGAGAGCATTGCGGAAGGTGGTCCAGTCGCTGGCAGTATCGATGTCGAAGAGCGGATAACCGGAGGACCGGGAGTCGTAGATGGACCAGCGGAGCGCGAGCGTGCGGGTCTCGCCGGGAATGAGGGAGGAGATAACGACGCCGTGGCCGGTGCGCCTGAGATCGACGGTGACATCGCGGCCGCCGCGCACTCGGATGATCTCACTGGAGTGCTCGATGGGGTGCCATGCGCCGTCCGGCCCCTGGTACTGATCCTGATCGTTGACCCGCTCGACGTAGATATCCTGGGTATCGCCGTAGAGCGCGGTAAATCCCCATGCCACGTGGTCATTGTGGCCGGCGACGATCATCGGCAGACCGGGGATGGTGAGGCCGGCGACGTGGAAACCGGGGGCCTCGAGGGCCGTCTCGTACCAGATGTTGGGGATCTGGTGGGGGAGATGCATGTCATTCGAGAGAATGGGCTGGCCGCTGGCGGTGCGGGAACCGGCGATGACCCACTGATTCGAGCCGGACGCGCAGCCGAGGCACTCGGTGTGCGCGGCCGCGGTGAGCAGGGGCAGGAGATTGTCGTGGAGTAAGCCTTCCTGGCTGGGATCGAGAGGGACGTCGGGGAGCACCTGGCCAGGGGCGGTGATGGGCGGCTGCGTGGCGATGGGCGGGTGATCGCGCCAGGACCCGGTGGGATAGAGATCGGCAGCGAGGGTGGGACCCATACGGGCCGTGATCTGCTCGCGTGCAAGCTTGTCGGGCCAGTGCTCGTCGAGCATCTGGACCATGCTGAGCACCACCAGCATGGAGTCGACCGGCTGCCAGGGTTTGGGCCGGTACATCAGCAGATGAAATTCGGCGGGCAGCTCGTCCTGGTGGGAGGCAATGAAGGCGTTCACGCCGCGGGCATAGTCCTCGAAGCAGCGGCGGTCCCGGTCGTCGAGGCTGGCGGTGATGCGCTCGGCGGTGGGGCGCATGGCGAGGATCCGCTGCATTCGGTCGTGCTCGACGAGTTTGGGACCGAGGATCTCGGCGGCGTCGCCGGCGGCCATGCGGCGGGCCATATCCATCTCCCAGAGGCGATCCTGGGCGGTGACGTAACCCTGGGCGAAGAGCAGGTCGTCGAGACTGGCGGCTTCGATGTGAGGAACGCCGTGATGGTCGCGGCGAACGGTGACGGGCGCGGTGAGACCGGGTGTGACCACGCGGCCATCGAGCTGCGGAAGCGCGTCCCGCATTTTGTCTTTGAGCCAGAAGCCGCCGCCAACAACGGCGCCGGCCACCGCAAGCGAAGCGAGAAGCAGCAAAATGAGGAAAAGGCGCAGCAGGGGATGCCTGCGTTCTTCCTCGACTTCCACGTTACGACCGAGACTCATCCCGGTGTCATTTTCTCAGAGATGCGGTTCCGCTGAACGCGCACTCTACTTCGAGCGGGGCTGGCTGGCCGGCGGCACGATGCCGTTCATGCGCAGGTACTCGACCATCTGGCCGTAGTGATCCATCGAGTGCGCGATGACGAAGGCAGCTACAGACGCGTGGGTCAGCTTCCAGGCCGGAGGTCCGGGAACCGAGAGGAAGGCATTCTCCGGCGTGATTGTGCCGATCGCAGCGTGGGCAAAGGCGTAGGAGTCCTTCAGCGCCCTGACGACGTCGTCTTTGGTTTTGAGGGCTTCAATCGTCTTCGAATCCACCGCGCCCGGCACGCCGAACGAGCGAAAGTAAGCGTAATTGGCTTCGGTCAGGTGCTTTACCTGGGCGGAAAAGCTACGGACGCCGGTGTAGAGGCCCATGGAGGTGGGCGGAGCGAAATCGTATTTGTCGGCGGGCATGGCTTCCGCGGCGCTCACCACTTCCGATTCCATGATGGAGAGCAGGGCGTTCAGGGAATCGGCGGGCGGGATGGACGTGGGAGCCGTGGAGGGCGCCCCCGCCATTCCCCCCTGGGCAAGCGCGGCCGGCGATCCGGTGAGCAGGAGGCAGCACAACACCAAACAGGACAGCAGCAAACTGGAGCCCCCGCACAGCAACC
The DNA here is from genome assembly GCA_049679565.1 of Acidobacteriaceae bacterium. Taxonomy (GTDB): domain Bacteria; phylum Acidobacteriota; class Terriglobia; order Terriglobales; family Acidobacteriaceae; genus Palsa-343. The sequence continues at coordinate 101 of JBAUGH010000708.1, read as the reverse complement.
GGCGCAGATGCATATCGTTTCTCCTCGGAGCGGTGGAAGGCCGCGCAGCAAGGCTACCAGATCGGGCTGAATCCCAGGCAAGGGCGCTATTCGCTGCGTTT
>JBAUGH010000707.1:0-6598 GCA_049679565.1 Acidobacteriaceae bacterium | reverse complement strand
GATAACTTCACCCTGCCCGGCGACGTGTCGGCGTCGAAGCGCTACTGGAAGGAAGACATCATCGAACCGGAAGTTGTGGTTTCGCCGAAAGGCGAAATTGCCGTGCCGGATGTGCCGGGGCGTGGCTTCGAGGTGCGCACCGACCTGGTCGAGCGGCTGACCGTCCGCAAGGAAGAGATCCGCGCCATGGCCATGGCCTGAAGAGCAGAGCCAGCAGTCAGCGTGCAGGGAATGGGGAGGGGAGCAGCATCGCTGCTCCCTTTTTATTTGCGCCGCCTTTCTGCGCAACAGGTAAAGCGACGGGTCCCCTGTGCGCAGCGCGGGAAGTGTTAGGGTGTTGGCATGAAAAATCTGATCACACTGATGATCGTTCTGTCGACAGCAAGCGCGTGGGCGCAGCAGGGGACGCCCCAGCCAACGGCACAGGACGGTTACGAGTCGGCGCACAGCCTGGAGATGTATCGCGAAGGCAACGCGCGGATGTTCATGAACGACTTTGGCCAGCTGGCGCGCTATCGCGACGACGATGCGAAGCTGGGGGCGCCGGCGCCGGGTGAGAAGCGCGTGGTCTTCTTCGGGGACTCGATCACCGACATCTGGAAGCTGGACCAGTCCTTTCCCGGCAGGCACTACATCAATCGCGGGATTGGCGGCCAGACCACACCGCAGATGCTGGTGCGCTTTCGCCCGGATGTAATCGATCTGAAGCCGGCCGTGGTGGTGGTGCTGGCCGGGACCAACGACATTGCGGGCAACACCGGCGACGAGACGCTGGAGCAAATCGAAGGCGATTACGCCACGATGGCCGAGCTCGCTCAGGCGAACGGAATCACGGTGATCTTTTCCTCTCTGACGCCGATCAACGACTACAACCCAACCGCGATGCGCTTCTTCCTCCAGCGATCGACGGACAAGATCTTGCAGCTGAACGACTGGCTGAAGCGCTACTGCCGGCAGCACGGGCTCGTCTATCTGGATTACTTTTCCCCGATGGTGGACGAGCACGGCATGATGAAAGCCGACCTGAGCAACGACGGCCTCCACCCCAACGCCGCGGGGTTCGCGGTGATGGCGCCGCTGGCGCAGGCGGCGATTGACACGGCGCTGGGGCAGCCGGTGGTGTTGCCACGGTAGCTGAGCTTACTTCGCCGTACCTGGCTGAAGCGCATCCAGAGCCAGGTTCAGCTCCAGCACGTTAACCCGCCGCTCGCCAAGGAATCCGAACTGGCGACCTTCAATGTGCGCCTCGACAAGAGCCCGCACGCTCGCTTCGGGCAGACGGCGCGCGGCGGCCACCATCGGGACCTGGTAAAGAGCGCCTTCCGGAGAAATGTCGGGGTCGAGGCCGGAGGCCGAAGTGGTGACGAGCCCAATGGGCACCGGTCCATGAGCGCCCGGATCCTGCTTGTGCCAGGCGGCAACGTCGCCGTCAACCCGAGTCACCAAAGCCTGGCTGGCTGGCCCAAGGTTCGATCCACCGGAATTCGTCGCATCCCACCCGTTGCCCGCCGCTGAGGGACGCGAGTGGAAGTAGCGCGGGCTCGAGAATCCCTGGCCGATCAACGCCGAGCCGACAACCTGGCCGTTGCGCGTGAGCAGCGATCCGTTGGCCTTATCCCGCATGGTGAGCTGCGCGATCCCGGTGACGACCAGCGGGTAGAAGATGCCCAGCAGAACCGTAGTCACCAGCGTGTAGCGAATAGCGACCGCCAGGGTGTTGCCGAGCGTCGCATCGGCCGGGCCGCCGGTAGTCGAGAGCGGTTCGTCGTGCTGATAAGAAGTGGTTGCCATCATGTCGTCGCCTCCCATCTAGATAATGTGCAGGCCGTTGAGGGCCAGGTCGATGAGCTTGATGCCGATAAACGGCACGATGATCCCGCCGATGCCGTAGAGGATGAGGTTGCGGCGGAGCAGCGACTGCGCCGACATAGGCTCGTATTTCACGCCCCGCAGAGCGAGGGGAATAAGCGCGACGATAATGATCGCGTTGAAGATGACCGCCGACAGAATCGCCGAATGGGGCGTGGCCAGGTGCATGATGTTGAGCGCGTTGAGCACCGGAAAAACCCCCGCGAACATGGCCGGAATGATCGCGAAGTATTTCGCAACATCGTTGGCAATAGAGAAGGTGGTGAGCGCGCCCCGCGTCATCAGCAGTTGCTTGCCGATCTCCACAATCTCGATGAGCTTGGTCGGGTTGGAGTCGAGATCGACCATGTTGCCCGCTTCCTTGGCGGCCTGGGTGCCGGTGTTCATGGCAACCCCGACGTCCGCCTGGGCCAGCGCAGGGGCATCGTTGGTGCCGTCACCCGTCATGGCGACGAGCTTGCCCTTGGCCTGCTCGCGCTTAATCAGGTCCATTTTGTCTTTGGGTTTGGCCTCGGCAAGAAAGTCATCGACGCCCGCCTCGCGGGCGATCACCGCCGCGGTCAGCGGGTTGTCTCCCGTGATCATGATGCTGCGAATGCCCATCGCGCGCAGGCGGGCAAGCCGATCCTTGAGGCCGCCTTTCACGATGTCCTTGAGGTAGACAACGCCGAGGGCAGTGGCATTCTCCGCGACCACCAGCGGCGTCCCGCCCATGCGAGCGATTTCCTCGACGCGGTCAGCGACCGGCCGGGGCAGGCTCGACCCCTGCTGCTCGAGATAGCGGGCGATGGCGTCAGCCGAGCCTTTGCGAATCTTACTGCCGGGCAAATCGACGCCGGACATGCGCGTTTGCGCGCTGAACGGAACGAACTCTGCGCGCATGCCGCTCACATCGCGCCCCCGGAGGTTGTACTTCTCCTTGGCAAGCACGACGATGGAGCGGCCTTCGGGCGTTTCATCCGATAAGGATGCGAGCTGGGCGACGTCGGCCAGCCGCTCCGTGGTGATGTCCGGGGCAGGGAAGAATTCCGTCGCCTGGCGGTTGCCAAGCGTGATGGTGCCGGTCTTGTCCAGAAGCAGCGTGTTCACATCGCCCGCCGCTTCGACGGCGCGCCCCGACATGGCGAGCACGTTGTACTGCACCAGGCGATCCATCCCGGCGATCCCGATGGCGGAGAGCAGCGCGCCGATCGTCGTTGGGATCAGGCACACCAGCAGAGAGACGAGCACGAAGATGGTCTGCGGCGCGTGCGAGTAAATAGCGTAAGGCTGCAGCGTAGCGACCGCGAGCAGAAAGATGACCGTGAGCCCGGCAAGCAGGATGCTGAGCGCGATTTCGTTCGGCGTCTTCTGCCGCTCGGCGCCCTCGACCAGTGCGATCATGCGGTCCAGGAACGTTTCGCCCGGGTTGGAAGTGATCTTGATCTTGATCCAGTCGGAGAGAACGCGCGTGCCCCCCGTCACCGCCGAGCGGTCGCCGCCGGCCTCGCGGATAACCGGAGCCGATTCGCCCGTGATGGCCGATTCGTCGACCGACGCAACGCCCTCGATCACTTCGCCGTCCCCCGCGATGAACTGCCCGGCCTCAACTCGGATGATGTCATCGGCGCGAAGTTGCGAACTGGAAACCGCCTCCAGAGACCCGTCGGTGCGGAAGCGGTACGCCATCGTCTCGCCCTTGGCTTTGCGCAGCGTGTCGGCCTGGGCCTTGCCTCGGCCCTCCGCGATAGCTTCGGCGAAATTAGCGAAAAGCACGGTGAACCACAGCCACAGCGTAATCTGCAGGTTGAAGCCGATAGGCTGGTGGTGCAGCGCTTCTGAGACCAGCAGCGCGCTGGTGACCACGCTGCCCACCTCAACCACGAACATCACCGGGTTCTTCATCATGACCCGCGGGTCGAGCTTGACGAAAGAGTCGACCATCGCCTGGCGCACAATTTCCGGATTCAGGAGAGCTTGTTTTCTGGCCATAACTGCTGTTCCTCGCCTCTGGCTGTTCGTTTCAGGAGAATAGGGTTCCGTTCTGCAGGAGCAGGTGTTCAAGAATCGGTCCCAGCGAAAGCGCAGGGAAGAACGTGAGTGCGCCAACGATGAGGATCACACCGGTTAGCAGGACGGCGAACAGCGGTGTGTTGACCGGGAATGTGCCCGGCGACGGCGGCACGCTCTTCTTGCCCGCCAGATTGCCGGCCAGGGCGAGCATCGGAATCATCATCAGGAAGCGCCCGGCCAGCATGGTGAACCCAAGCGTGACGTTGTACCAGCGAGTGTTGGCGTTCAGTCCGGCAAACGCCGATCCATTGTTGCCCGCCGCAGAAGAGAAGGCGTAGAGGATTTCAGTGAGGCCGTGGGGGCCGTGATTGAGAAGGCTCGACAGGGCTGTTGGGTAGAGAACGGAAATCGCGGTTAATGTGAGGATGAGGATCGGAAAGATGAGGACGTAGAGCATCGCCATCTTCACGTCATAGGCTTCGATCTTCTTGCCGAGATACTCGGGGGTGCGGCCCACCATAAGTCCGGCGATGAAAACGGATAAGACGACGAAGATGAGCATGCCGTAGAGGCCGGAGCCCACGCCGCCGAAGATAATCTCGCCTAACTCAATATTGAGAAGCGGAATCATGCCGCCAAGGGGCATGAAGGACTCATGCCAGGAGTTGATGGCGCCGCAGCTGGCGTCGGTAGTGATGGTGGCGAACAGGGCGGAGTCGGTGATGCCGAAGCGAGTCTCCTTGCCCTCCATATTGCCGCCCGCCTGGAGAGCGCTGGCATGCTGGTTCACGCCGTGCAGGACCGGGTTGGGGTGCGCTTCCGCCCAGTAGGCAACGGTGAACCCTGCAGCAAAGAGGACCGACATGCAGGCGAAGACCGCCCATCCGTGGCCCGGGGACCCCGTCATGCGGCCCAGGGTGACCGTCAGCCCGGCGCCGATGAGGAAGATAAGAAACATCTCCGTGAAATTGCTGAAGGGCGTCGGGTTCTCGTAGGGATGGGCGCTGTTGGCATTGAAGAATCCGCCGCCATTGGTGCCAAGCTCCTTGATGGCTTCCTGGGAAGCGACCGGTCCCTGAGCGATGGTCTGAGCCTGGCCTTCGAGCGTATGAGCAACGGTGTAGGGATGCAGGTTCTGGATGACCCCCTGTCCCACCAGGACAAAGGAGAAGACGATGCACAGGGGCAGCAGAACGTAGAGGCAAGCCTGGGTGGTGTCGACCCAGAAGTTGCCGATGGTCTTCGACTCGCGGCGAGTGATGCCGCGCACCAGCGCGATGGCCACCGCGATTCCGACTGAGGCGCTGAAGAAGTTATGGTAAGCCAACTGGGCCATCTGAGTGAAGTAACTCATGACGGCCTCCCCGGTATAGGCTTGCCAGTTGGTGTTGGTGGTGAAGGAGGCTGCCGTGTTCCAGGCGAGATAGGGTTCGATGCCGGGGAAATGCTGCGGGTTCCACGGCAGCAAGTGCTGGGCTCGCTCGCAAATATAGGTAATGACTAACGAGACAAAGCTGAACACCAGCATAGCCCCGGTATAGCCACGCCAGGTCATTTCCTGCTCAGGATGAACGCCCGATACCCGATAGAGGACGGTTTCGAGGGGCCGGAGAAATTTGATTTCGCCGCTGAACAGGCGCGCCATGTAGATGCCGACGGGGCGCATGCAGATCAAAAGCGCCGCGAAGTAAACGAGAAACTGAATCCAGCCGTTGGAGGTCATGTCAGAACTTCTCCGGATAGAGGAGCGCAACAACCAGATAGCCGAGCAGGAGCACGGTAATACCCAGAATGATGGCGGTAGTCGGAGTCATGGGTTACCTCAGCCTCTCGCAGGCGGCGACATACAGCAGCGCCACCACGAAGAAGGCGACGGTGAAGGCCAGCATCAGAAGGTCGGTCATCGGTGGTCCTTTTTACCAGGATCCCTGTTTGCCGCCGTACCACCATACAAGGCCGAGCAGGGCGGTATCCTGGTGGCCGGAGGGGCTGGCGGGATTGTTGGTGATGAAGTAAGGGCGATTGCTCCAGTCGCGGCGATATTCGAGGAATGCGTCGAAGTTATCGCTCAGAGCGTACTTGTAAGATCCGGTGACTTCTTTCAGAGCCTGGGTCGCGTTGCTGAAGAGGCCGCCGCGATCGGAGAGATATTCGGTGCGCGCCGCGATCGCAATGCGGGGTTCAACCTGATATTGCAGGTAGGCGGCGCCCCCGTCGACATGAGCCGGAGCTGAGGACTCGCCCGGAGCGGCATTGGCCCATTCTCGCTGGATCACGTAATCGCCCTCCCCAGCCAGCGTCAGCTTTGGCGTCGCATTCCACGTGGCATAGCTGTCCAGGATGTGCAGCCTGCCGTTGGCAGCGTTCGTAAGCGGGGTGGCACAGAGGCCCGGTTGCAGGGGCACGACGCAGTTATTCGCAGCCACGGAGTCGGGGTGCTCCTGGCCGGTGTAGTAATTGAGCGTCCAGCTGACCGATTTGACGGGTGTAAGAACCACGCCGGCAAGCTGATCTTTCGATCCGTTGACGTCTTCCGATTGCTGGGTTCCGTTGACCAGCCAATAGTTCGCCGAAAGCCTGTCGTTCACCTTGTAGTTCGTGCGCAAGCCCATGTGGTAGTACGGGAGATAGTCGAAGTAGAAGGAGCGGGTGTAGTTCATCTGGTCCTTCGTGTAGTTGCCTTCGATGCCCAGAGAACTCGCCCATTTGCCAAAGTCGACATCGAGGCCGCGACCTA